>JAOPVO010000319.1 GCA_025966155.1 Pseudonocardiales bacterium | reverse complement strand
GAGGGTCTGGCGGAGGATCGGCCCGCCCCAGTCGACCTCGGCCGGCGGGGGCACCCGCGGCCGGGCGCCCGGCGGCTCATCGCAGCGGTCTCCCGGCTCCCGGTCGTCCGCCGAGTCGAGCGGCGGGTCGGGGATGGGCTTGAGGTCGGCGAGGGCGGCGATGTCGACGCGGACCAGCAGGGTCGGTGGGAGTCCGGTGCCGGTCATCGTCCCCGCGGCGCCCACCTCGGCTGCTTTGGCGACGAGCTCGACGAGGATGTCGACCCTTCGCTGGGCGGCGGTGCGGGTGTCGTCGGGGCCGAGCGGGGTCATCATCGGCGAGAGGGCGGACAGGATCACGGCGGCGCTGTCCTCGTCGAGCTGCCCGTGGACCGATACCGCCCCGTCGAGCATCGGGGACAGGGTCAGTGATCGGTCGGCGTAGCGCTGGGCGGCGTCGCGCTGGGCCAGGTCCGGGTCGAGGTGCTGCAGGAGGCGGCGGGCGGCATGGGCGATCCCGGTCGGGTTCAGGGTCGGCGCGGCCTCGGCCAGCGCCCGGTCGGCCTCGGCGAGGGCATCGGGATCCTGGACCTGCCGCAGGGCGTGGGCGATCGCCGAGGCGTGGGCCCAGCTCACCTGACCGTCCGCCGCCGCATCGGAGGTCGCGGGAAGGCGGTCCCGCAGCGCCCGGCCCGTCGTGACCAGGTCCTTCGCCTCGCCCGGGCCGGCCATCGTGTTCGCCCGCAGCCAAGACTGAGCCGACTGGAAGCCATCATCCAAAGGGCCGCCGGCGCAGTCGAAGGCCAGCGCGAATCGCGACTGCTCGAACCGCAGCCGCGCAACCACCACATCGAGCTCCACCAGGCACTCGCCCACAACCACCGCGGACACCCCGGCAAGCGCCTCGGCGCGGACCGCGCCGACCGCCGCGCGCAGCAGGGCGATAGACGGAAGCATCGATGCATTCGCCGCAGCAACGAGCACCGCTGCGGAGGATCCCCCCGATTCCATGCCCTCAGCTTAGGGCGACCCACCGACACAATTCGGTGGAGGTAAAGGGATGTGGACAAGTGCACCGGCGGATTGACAGCTGTGGAGAACCGGCCGGAACTGTCGGTGGGGCGGGCTAAGCGCATGCGGGCCAGGCGTCGGCGGGTGGTTAGCAGGGGGGTGAGTGACCAGGCTCGTATTGGAAAAGCGCATGCGGGCCAGGCGTCGGCGGGCGCGCCAAACGTTGACGGGCGGGCTACGCGCGGGCCGAGCGAGCCGATCGCCATCGGCGGCGCGCGGCCGCGAGGACTGCGGACGCGACGACCAGAACCTCCCCGGCGGCGAGCACCCGCTCGGATAGCCCGACGTGGCCGGCGGGCTGACCGGCGCCGAGCCCGGCGAGGAGCGCCACGAAGCCGGCCGAGGTGGCATCGATGGCAACGCGCCCGGTTCGGGTGCGGGTCAGCGCCTCGGGGAGAACGCCATCACGGGCGGCCAGAGCCGGCCACACCGCCAACGCGCCGAATGCCGCCGTCGCCGCCACGGCGTGCCCGGCGCCGCTCAGACCCAGCGGGATCGCGGCCACGGCAAGGGTTCCGGCGCCGGCAACCACAAGGGCCACCCGCGACCACGACTGCGGCGGGCACAGCCCATGGGAGGTAATCGCATGGCAGACGCCGGTGACCGCGATGGCGCCGGTCATGATCCAGCGATCGCGCGCCGGGTAGTCGGCCAGCGCGCTGATCGTGTCGCGCAGCGAATCGAATCCGTCGGGCTGGGCCAGCGCAGCGACAGTCCAGCCGCCGATCAGCGCAATCGGGGCGGTGAGGCCCGAGGCCACGGCCCACGTCGGCACCGGCGCGGCATGCACACGATGCCGCGCGGACCCGGCGACGTTCATGCCAGCGCCGAGACGATGAGCCCGCGTCCATCCGGGTGCGCACCGTCCAGGTCGAGCTGCAACTCAGCCGGATCCATCGGCCATCCGCGCCGCACCGGTGTCGCTAGGTCCGTCATCCCGCGATCGTAGGCCTCGATTTGACGCAATGACCATAGCCATCTATGCGGTAGTCGGCCTGGTGTTGACGCCGCTGGTCGGCGAGCGGTCGCGACGGCGGGACGCATCGGGCGAACCAGCCACGACCGCATGAGGCACGTCGCCTGAAACATCGAGCGACGCCCACGCGTTGGCTCCTCTGGTACGGAGCCGCATACGGCTTCCCACGATGAATGGGTAGGACACGATCATGACCAGACCACTTGCCGGGCGACCGGGCCTCACGCTGCCGTCCCTGGCACTGCAATATCCGCGCTCCCTGGGTGTCTACGACGACTACGCCGACGCTCAGCGCGCGGTGGACTACCTGTCCGATAACGAGTTCCCGGTGCAGAACTGCATGATCGTCGGCACTGATCTCAAGCAGGTCGAGCGCATCACCGGGCGGCTCACCTATGCCCGGGCCGCAATTGCCGGCGTCGCCTCCGGTGCCTGGATGGGCCTGTTCATCGGGCTCCTGCTGGGCCTCTTCGCCGACGGCAGCGCCTTCTTCGGCGTCATAGCCACCTGCGTGGGCATTGGCATAGCGTTCGGCGTCATCACCGGCATCGCCGGCTATGCCGCCACCGGCGGTCGCCGCGACTTCACGTCCGTCACTCAGGTTGTGGCCACCCGGTACGAGGTGCTCGTCGAGCACACCGTCGCCGAGCAGGCCCGCGAGATGCTGGCCAAGCTCCCGGTCGGCGACCCCCAGTTGTAGGTCAGACCCCGTAAAGCCAGCTGGCTGCCAGCCAGATCGCTGTAAGCCAGATCGCAGCCGCGCGGCCCTCCCGCCGTGCGGCTGCGAGGTACAGTTCGTCCCTGTTGAAGGGGAGTAGCTTCCCGCCGGAGCGTCGACATACCGGAGCATGTCCCTTGCGGGACTCGCTCCCGGCGCCCGGGCCCGCGCCCAGCACGAGACCCAGCACAGCATGAGATCCACCCAGCGCGGGTAGCGAGACCTTCGACTTGTGTCAGACATTCGTCTGCCGCAGGTCGAGGTGCACCCCTCCTCCTGCGGCTCGCAGGGAGGAAGCACCCGTGGGGTCGTTCATCAATGTGCTGGTCATCGCGATCAGCCTGTCCCTTGACGCCTTGGCCGTGAGCATCGCCGGCGGCGTCAAGGCCCGCAAAGCCGTCCTGCGCGACGCCCTCAAGGTCGGCCTGTTCTTCGGCGGGTTCCAGGCCGGGATGCCGCTGCTGGGCTATCTGCTGGGCAATGCGTTCAAGGGATTCGTAAACTCCGCCAGCGGCTGGATCGCCTTCATCCTCCTGGTGCTGATCGGCCTCAACATGATCCGCAACGCCGTGTCGACGAAAGGCGAGACCGAGGCGGCCGGCGACATGCTGCGCACCCGGACCCTGCTGGCACTCGCCGTGGCCACCAGCATCGACGCCCTGGTCGTGGGCGTGACCCTGAGCCTCGCCGGCCTGCCGCTGCTGGTGTCGATCGTCGTGATCGGCGTCGTCACGTTCGTCATCAGCATCGCCGGGTTCCTGTTCGGCAAGCGCCTGGGCACGGTCTTCGGGGAGAAGGTCGAGATCCTGGGCGGCATCGCCCTCATCGCCATCGGCATCAAGCTGCTGGTCTCCTGACCTCCCCTAGGATCTTCAGGTGACCATCGACCCGGAGCAGCTGCGCGTCGCGCTGGGCGTGCTCGCCCAGGTCAGCGAGCTCGACCCGGAGGACCCCGACGCGATCGCCATCCGGCGGGCCACCGCGGGCATCTTCAAGTCGGTCAAGAAGCAGCGGCGGATGGACAAGCGCCAGTTCGTCGCGGAATCCGACCGGGCCGTCGTGGCGGCCACCGCCACCGGCGCGCCGGGCCGCATCGACGACGAGACCGCGGGCATCCCCCTGATCTCGAACGCTCCGGGCGCCAGTGCCGGGACGCTGCTTCGGGCGCGCCCCTGCTACATCTGCAAGGAGCCGTACACCGAGGTCGACGCCTTCTATCACCAGCTCTGCCCGGACTGCGCGCACCTGAGCCACCAGCGCCGCGATGCCCGCACGGACCTCGCCGGGCGCCGGGCGCTGCTGACCGGCGGCCGGGCCAAGATCGGGATGTACATCGCGCTCCGCCTCCTGCGCGACGGCGCGCACACGACCATCACCACGCGGTTCCCCAACGATGCGGTGCGCCGGTTCAAGGCCATGCCGGACTCCGACGATTGGCTGCACCGGCTGCGCATCGTCGGCATCGACCTGCGCGACCCCGCGCAGGTGGTCGCACTGGCCGATTCAGTCGCCGCCGCCGGGCCGTTGGACATCCTGATCAACAACGCGGCGCAGACGGTGCGCCGCTCCCCCGGCTCGTACGCCCCGCTGATCGAGGCCGAGTCCGCGCCCCTGCCCGGCGGCGTCCTGCCAGAGATGATCGCGTTCGACCACATCAGCGATGCCCACCCGGCCGCGCTGGCCGGATCGATCGGCGCCCACCCCTCGCCGCACGCCCTCACGTCGCTGGCGCTGGTCGCCCGCTCGGCGTCCCCGGAGCACATGACGTCCGACGTCGCGATCGACGCCGGCGGGCTGCTGCCGGACCTGCACCACACCAACAGCTGGGTGCAGACGGTCGATGAGATCGACGCGCTGGAGCTGCTCGAGGTGCAGCTATGCAATTCCACCGCGCCGTTCATCCTGATCAGCCGGCTGCGCCCGGCCATGCGGGCGTCGTCGGCACGGCGCAAGTACGTGGTCAATGTGTCGGCTATGGAAGGCGTGTTCAGCCGCGGCTACAAGGGTCCCGGCCACCCGCACACCAACATGGCCAAGGCCGCCCTCAACATGCTGACCCGCACGTCGGCGAGGGAGATGCTCGATGACGGCATCCTCATGACGTCCGTCGACACCGGCTGGATCACCGACGAGCGACCCCACCCCACGAAGCTCCGCCTGGCCGAGGAGGGCTTCCACGCGCCGCTGGACCTGGTCGACGGCGCAGCGCGCGTGTACGACCCGATCGTGCGCGGCGAGGCCGGCGAGGACCTTTTCGGCGTCTTCCTGAAGGACTACGCACCCGCCGGTTGGTAGGCGCGCGCTTCCCGACGATCGAGTTCCGGGCTTGGCGCTCCCGAACCCCCCGGCCATCGGTACGCTGACCCCGCTACGCCCTCGTAGCTCAGGGGATAGAGCGCCGGACTCCTAAGCCGGGCGTCGCCGGTTCGATTCCGGCCGAGGGCACCCCAGACGGCTCGGGCAACCGGCAGTCGGGACGTTGTCCTCTGCACCGCCGCTGAGCGCGACCCCTAGCCTGATTGACCGATAGCCCAGCTCTCGACCTCAAGGTCGTGGGCGAAGCCGAACCGAAGGGACCAAGTACAGACATGGCAGACGTCAACGCCGCACTTGATCACGCAGGACTGCAGAACCCGAATGTCCGCGCCTATGTCACCCACTGGGCCGCGATTACCGGAGCGGACCGCGTAGAGGTCGTGAGCGCGGCCGACGACGCCCGCCTCATCCAGGAGTGCCTGGACGCAGGGGAGATCCTGCCGACGAGCGATGGCGTCTACTACTCGCGCAGCTACTTCAAGGACACCGCGCGCTCCGAGGAGCGCACGATCGTTGCCACCAGCAACCCGGCCGACAAGGGCGTCTTCAACAACTGGCGCCCGTCCAGTGAGATGAAGCCGATGCTCGAGGACCGCATGCGCGGCGCCTCGGCCGGCAAGACGATGTACGTCGTCCCGTACCTGATGGCCCCGCCCGGATCGCCGCTCGAGCCGTACGCGGCGGGCGTCGAGCTCACCGACTCGCGCACCGTCGTCCTGCACATGATCCGGATGGCCCGCGTCGGCGCGCAGCACCTGGACAGCCTCGCGGACCCCGACCGCTTCGTGCGCGCGGTGCACGTCACCGGCGACCTGGAGAACCTGGGCCAGGGCACGCCGGAGGACCAGCGCTACTTCGTGACCGTCGCCGACGAGCGCACGATCCTGCACTTCGGCTCGTCCTACGGCGGCAATGCGCTGCTGGGCAAGATCGCCCATGGCCTGCGCCAGGCCTGCTACGACGGCTATGCATCCGGTGCTTTCCTGGCCGAGCAGTTCATGCTGATCGGCATCGAGGACAAGCAGACCGGCCGGACCTATCACATCTGCGGCGGGTTCCCGAGCGCGTCGGGCAAGACGAACCTGGCGATGATGCTCGCGCCGGACGTGCTCGGCGACCGCTACCGCGTGACGTTCTACGGCGACGACATCGCCTGGCTCAGCGTCGACCCGGCCGACGGCAAGATCTACGCGATCAACCCCGAGTTCGGGGTGTTCGGCGTCGCCAAGGACACCAACGAGACGACCAACCCCACCGCGCTGCACTCCATCGGCGAGGGCACCGGGGCGATCTTCACGAACATCGCCTACAACGAGGACACCCTCGAGGTCTGGTGGGAGGGCAAGACGCCCGAGATCCCGACGGACCTCGCCGGCTGGCTGGACTGGAAGGGCGAGCGGATCTCCGACCGCCCGGCCGGCAGCGACGAGCCGTGGGCCCACCCGAACAGCCGATTCACCACGACGCTGGCTAACGTGCCCAACGTCGCGGGCGACTTCGAGGACCCGCGCGGCGTGCCGATCGACGGGATCATCTTCGGCGGCCGCACCCGCGACCGCGAGCCGCTGATCCGCGCGATCACCGACATCGCCGAGGGCGTCTACGACGGGCTCACCCTGGGCGCGGAGGCGACCTTCGCCGCCGACGGCCTCGATGGCCAGCTGCGCTACGACCCGATGTCGATGCGGCCGTTCCTGGCCATCCCGGAGAGCACCTACGCCGCGCACTGGCTGAACATCATCGGCCAGGCCACCGAGAAGCCCATCTTCGCCCACGTCAACTGGTTCCAGCGCGACCCGCAGGACGGGCACTACCTGTGGCCCGGCTACCGCGACAACCTGCGGCCGCTGCTCTGGCTGATGCAGCTCAAGAACGGCGAGGTCACTGGGCGCCAGACCCCCGTCGGCATCATCCCGACCGAGGACGAGCTCAACCTCGAGGGCGTCGACATCACCCCTGAGGACCTGAAGACCGTGCTGACGATCGATGTCGAGCGCTGGCGCCAGGAGATGGGCTTCCGCGAGGCGTACCTGAACGGGTTCGACGGGCTGCCCGAGGAGATCTGGGCCGCGCACCGCCGCGTCGCCGCCGACCTGGCCAACCCGGAGCTCGACTCCAAGTAGGGCAGCTCCGCGCAGCACGACATGAAGTAGCAGGGCGATGTGGGGACGCCGATATTCTCAGTTGGGATAACGGCGTCCCCACATTTATTCCCTGTACCGTCTGCCTCGGCTGACGAGTCAGCCGGCCGATCTCCACACGTGAGAACAGACGCGCAGGAGCGTGGTCGCTCATGAGGCCCCTGCCCGCCGAGGACGCCATGAACGACACCGCCCAGCTCGACGGATCCGGCACCGCCCAGCAGCGCTTCGCCAGCTCGTATTCGATTCTGCTGCGCGAGGTCCAGGACGCGGGGCTCATGGGCCGCCGGCGTGGCCACTACATCCTGCGCATCGGGTCGCTCGTGACCCTGATGGTCGTGATCTGGGTTCTCTTCGCATGGCTGGGCAACTCCTGGTTCCAGCTGATCCTCGCCGCACTGCTGGCCGTGGCGATGAGCCAGATGGGCTTCGTGGCGCACGATGCCGCGCACCGGCAGGTATTCGCCTCCCGGAGCTGGAACGAGTGGACCGCCCGGATGATCGGCGCGGTCGGCGTTGGCCTCAGCTACAACTGGTGGAACAGCAAGCACAGCCGCCACCACAGCGGGCCGAACCAGATCGGCAAGGACCCCGACATCGCGCCCGGGGTGGTCTCCTTCACCACTGAGGCCGCGCAGGCCAAGCAGGGCCGCGCGCGCCAGTGGGTGGAGCACCAGGGCTGGTACTTCGTCCCCCTGCTGCTGCTCGAGGGCCTGCACCTGCACATCTCCAGCATGCTGTCGCTGGCGCGGGAGCAAGGCGCCAAGCACCGCTGGCTGGAGCTCACGCTGATCGCGCTGCGCCTCGGCGGCTACGTGGCGGTCCTGCTGCTGTTCCTCCCCCTGGGAAAGGCGGCCGCGTTCCTGGGCCTGCAGCTGGCGTTCTTCGGCCTGCTGCTGGGCGGCTCGTTCGCCCCGAACCACATCGGGATGCCGATCGTGCCGCGCGGCATGAACCTGGACTTCCTGCGGCGTCAGGTGCTGATGTCCCGCAACATCCGCGGCGGCCGGGCCATGGACATCGCGATGGGCGGCCTCAACCGCCAGATCGAGCACCACCTCTTCCCGAGCATGCCGCGCCCGAACCTGCGCCGGGCCACCCCGATTGTCCGCCGCTACTGCGAGGCCAACGGCGTGCTGTACACAGAGACCTCGATGATCCAGGCTTACAAGACGATCATCGGCTACCTCAACCGGGTAGGTCTCAGCGCCCGTCGCGTCGTCACCTGTCCGTTGGCGTCGCAGCTCCGCTAGAGACGTTGGCCCTCATCGCATCGGAGACGCACATGACGCCGAACGTCGGGTTGAACGGATCAGAGCGCGACCAGGCAGCTGACCGGCGGGACGCCGTTGCCTACGAGCGCGATCGGGCCGCCGATCGGCGCGACCACGATGCCGCCCTTCGCGATGAGGCCGCCGATGACCGCGACGAGGCCGCGCAGGAGGCGGAGCAGCCGGTCGGTTCCAAGGTCAGCCAAGACAGCCTGCTGCGGTCAGCCGCGGTCCGCAACGACGCTGCTGCGGACCGACAGGACGCTCATGGAGACAGGCGCGCCGGAGCCATCGAGCGCACGGACGCGGAGCGCGACCGCCACAGCTCACGCGCGGACCGGGCGTCGTCCGCCGGCTGATCCGTTAGTGGCACGCCTGAGTCATCCGGTCATTGGCTCAGAGATCGATGTGGGACCCCATGACCACCGTGCGCTCCTCCGGAAGCGCGAAGTACTCGGCGGGGCTCGCGGCGTTATGGGCCAACCCAATGAACAGCCGCTTGCGCCAGATCGACATTGAGCGGGCCCGGCCGCGCCTGATCGTCGCCCTCGATAGGAAATACGTTGCGGCATCGAGGTCGATGTCGAGCTCCGGGCTTCGCCGGTCGAGGCGGCGCAGCGTCTCGGGGATGTTGCGGTCGTCCTGAAAGCCATATCTCAGCGTCAGGTGGACGATGCCATCGTCGGCGTGCTCGAGGTTGTCGACGCTGAAGCGCTCGTCCGGCGGCACATGAGGCACGTTGGCCGATTCCACCGAGACGATCACGACGTGCTCGTGCAGCACGTGGTTGTGATCGACATTCGCGCGTAGCGCCAACGGGACGGTGTCCTTCGTGGGGTGCAGGAAGATCCCGGTGCCGGCGACCCTGAGCACCGACCCGGGCTGCAGGGCCTCGACGAACGGCTGCAGCGGGCCCTCGATCTCGATACGGCGGGCGGTGACGATGAGCCGGCCCTTCTGCCAGGTCATCATCACCGCGAAGACGACGGCGGCGATCAACAGGGGCAGCCAGCCGCCGTGCGTCACTTTGGTCAGATTGGCGGCGAAGAAGGCGGCCTCCGTCCCGCCGAAGCCGATGCCGACGAGCACGAGCTTCCAGGTGGACCACCCCCACATCACCCGGGCCACCACGATGAACAATGTCGTGGTCACCATCAGCGTGCCGGTGACGGCGATGCCATAGGCCGTGGCCAAATTGCTGGACGTCCGGAACATCAGCATCAAGACGGCGACACCAATGAATAGCAGCCAATTGACCGCGGGGATATAGATCTGGCCGCTTTCACGCTGCGAGGTCTGGCGGATCACCAGCTGTGGCAGGAACCCCAGCCGCACCGCCTGGCGAGTGACCGAGAATGCGCCGGAGATAACGGCCTGCGAGGCGATGACCGTGGCCAGCATGGCGAGGATGACCACGGGGATTCGCGCCCAGCCCGGCACCAGCAGGAAGAAGGGGTTCCTGATCGCGCTCGGGTCATCGAGGATCAGCGCGCCCTGCCCGAGGTAATTGAGCGTCAGCGCCGGGAAGACGGCAAGGAACCACGCCCGGCGGATGGGCGCGCGGCCGAAGTGGCCCATGTCGGCGTACAGCGCCTCCGCCCCGGTGATCGCGAGCACCACGGCGCCCATGGCCACGAAGGAGACAAACGGGTCCTCGAGCAGGAAGGCGACCGCCCAGGTCGGGGACAGCGCCTTCAGGATGTGGGGATTGGCCACGATCTGCGGGATCCCGAGCAGCGCCAGCACCGAGAACCACACCACCATGACCGGCCCAAAAGCGCGCCCGACGATGTGGGTGCCCCATCGCTGCGCGGCGAACAGGACTGTGACGATCGCCAGGCCGAGGGGCAGCGCGATGTGGGCCAGGTCCGGCGCAGCCACCTCGAGTCCCTCAGTGGCGGACAGCACCGAGATCGCAGGAGTGATGAGACTGTCGCCGTAGAACAGCGAGGCGCCAAGCACACCGAGGGCCATGAAGAACCCAGTGCGCCGCAGCCCGCTGCCCAGGACGGTGCGAACCAGCGCGGCCAGGGCCATGACGCCACCTTCGCCGTCGTTGTCGGCGCGCATGACGAACACGACGTACTTCACCGTCACGATGAGCGTGATTGACCAGAACACCAGCGAGATCACGCCGTAGACATCCGTCGATGTCGGCTTGACCGCGCCGTGGTCGATCGAGAACACCGTCGTCAGTGCGTAGAGGGGGCTGGTCCCGATATCGCCGTACACCACGCCAAGGGCGCCGAGGGTGAGCCCGAGCATCCCCGCGGAGGGCGCGGCTGGGTGGAGGGCTCGTGGAGGCGTAGACGTTGCTGGGGTGACCACGTGCAGATACTGCCCCGTGGCCACCTCCGCCGTGCCGCCGCATGTCCTACGCGGGTCGGGACGTTGGCCTCTGCTGATGCGGCGCGGGCCAACCTAGCGTTCATCCCCGAGGGCAGTGCATCGAGATCGCATTGCATCGACAGCAGGATTGGTGATGAGTTGACTATGCATTGGGATTCCGCAGAGAGCATGGATGTCCTGACCAACAGCCAGTGCCTGGCGCTGCTGCGCACGGTGCCAGTTGGGCGCATCGGCATACCCGTCGCCGACGGCGCCCCGGAGATCATCCCGATCAACTTCGTGGTCGATCGAGGCACTGTCGTGTTCCGCACCGGACCCGGGACCAAATTCGCAGCCGCACTGGAGCACCGCCCCGTCACATTCGAGGCCGACGGTTACACCACGGCTGATAACGAGGCATGGAGCGTGGTCATCAAGGGCACCAGCGCGCCGATCACCGGCCAGGAGCAGCTCCTGGAGACCTATCGCCTGCCGCTGTTCCCGTGGCAGCCGTCGCCCAAGAATAATTTCGTCCGCATCGAGCCCGACGAGATCACCGGCCGGCGATTCCATCCCGTCGATCCGAGCTGGTGGAACCCGATGTTCCTCGGGCTGCGCACGGCCGATCCGGCGTCGCCGGTGCACGAGTCCCTGAACCGCGGCCTGCTGTGAGCGCCCCGGTCAGCGCAACCGCACTAGGGACCGGGTCGGCGATAGCAATCGATCTGGACGCCCTGTCGGTCAGCCCCATCCTGGACCGCTTCCTCCGGGGGTCCGAGGCCGTCCGCGCCAGCGGCACTGCGATCATCGGCTACACCGATAGCCGGCGGTGCGATGTACTTCAGACCTTTCCCGGGATCCGATCCCGGTTCGACGCGTTGATCTACGAGCACGGCTGCGTAGTGGAAGTCGAGGGCCGGCTTTTCCCGATGGCGCCGCCCGTGCCGCAGGAAGTCGGCTTGGCCCTGCGCCGCACCGGCGTGCCCGCCCTCAGCGGCCAGGTCAGCATTACGGCTCCTATGTCCGGTATTGCCGCTGCCCTGGCCTCGATCGCCTGTGCCATGGACATCGACGTCGTTGGCCGCGCGGACGTCGCAATCATCGTCCCCAAGGGCACAACCCGCGAGAACGCTATCGACTTCTCCCTCGACCGGCTCGGTATGCCCTCCGCCGTCGTACGCGAGGTTGGGAGTCCCGCCTCCCTCAGCGAGGCCCTAGCGGCCACGCCCATCCAGGCGACCACGAGACGGAGCATGCTATGAGAGTTCTCGTCGCCTATGCAAGCAAGCATGGGTCCACCGCGGAAATAGCGCAGTCCATTGCCGACGGCATCAGGCATGGCCTCACAGTGACGACCGCGCCGCCCGTCGCGGATTTGGAGTTCATCGTGCCGACCGTCAACGTGTGGTCGGTAGAGGACGCACCCGAGCCCGGCGACTTCGACGCCGTGGTGATCGGCAGCGCGGTGTACATGGGGCGGTGGCTGCATTCTGCGCGGTCGTACCTGAAGGAGCATGCGAACGCCTTGGCGTGCCTTCCCCTCTGGCTTTTCTCCAGCGGTCCCATCGGCACGATGGGGCTTTCGGATGCCGAGCCCGCCGACTTCGTCGAGCTTCGGCAGGACCTGGCCGTCGAGGACCACATCGTCTTCGGAGGCAGGCTCGATCGACACAGCCTGCATCTGGCGGAAAAGGCGGTCCTCGTCGCATTGCGCACACCCGACGGCGATTTCCGCGATTGGGCGGCGATAGCGCAGTGGAGCCGCGGCATCGCCGCGTCGTTGAACGCGGGGGTTCGCGCATGAGCACGGACCCCACTCCACACAACCGCGCCGTGGTGCTGGCCGTCGATAGCGTCCCGGAGGACGGTCTGCTGCTGTTCGCCCTGCGGGAGGCCGTCCTGCGACGGGCACCGCTGCGAGTGATGCACGTGCGTCAGCGGATGCCGTTATCCACCGAGTTCATGGGCGCAGCGGCGGAGAATCTGCTCCAGGACCCGCTGGATCTGGACAAGGCGGCCCGTCGGCAGCTTGACGTCGTGCACGGCCGGCTGACGACCCTCGCCCGCGAGTCCGGCGATCCGGAGCCTGCTATAGAGATTCTCCTCTCGGTCGGCAACATCGCGCGGGAGGTCGCCCGCGCCAGCGAGGACGCCCAGACGGTCATCGTCGGGGTGCAGGGCGGCTTGGGCCGATGGATCGCCGGGCGCACCGCGCTGGCGCTCGCGCTGGTGAGCAGGGAGCCGGTCATCGCGGTGCGCGGTCCGATGCGGCCTGGGCCCATCGGCATAGCCATCCCGCGGGACGGCGCATCCCACCGCGCGATCCACGAGGCGTTCGCCGCCGCCGACCTGCGCCGCACGTCCGTCCGCGCCATCCGCGCGACGGAGGAGCCGCTGGCCGATGACGAGCTGCCGCCCCGTCACCCGATGCGCGACGACGCCGATATCGCCGAGATCCTGGCTGGCCATCGAGGCGAGTGGCCGGACATAGACGTGGAGACCGTCGTCTACTCCGAGGCCGCCAAGTGGGCGCTGCTCAGGGAGTCCGAGCAGCTGTCGCTTCTGGTCGTCGGCTCCTCGGCGCACGGGCCCGTCAGCGGGGCGCTTCTGGGCTCGGTCGCAGTCGCGATGCTGCACCACGCCCAGTGCCCGGTGATGGTCGTTCCCACGAGCACGAGCTAACCCCTGTGCTGACCGCCGCTGGTGTCATGATTCGGACGCGGATGCCCACGCGGGGGGACTGGCCGGCTTCGCGCCGCGGCACGCGGGCGGATCTCATCGCCGGGGTCACGGTCGCGATGGTTGCCCTGCCCCTGGCGCTCGCGTTCGGCGCGGCGTCCGGCCTGGGCGCCCGTGCGGGCCTGACCACGGCCATCGTCGCCGGCGCACTCGCCGCGATCTTCGGTGGTTCCAACCTGCAGGTCACCGGTCCTACCGGCGCCATGACGGTCGTGCTCATTCCCGTGGTGCACAAGCATGGGGTCGACGGCGTCCTCACCGTCGGGCTCATGGCCGGCGCCATCCTGCTGGTCGCCTCGTTCAGCGGCGTGGGGCGGGCGGCGCGGTACCTGCCGGTCCCGGTCGTCGAGGGATTCACCGCCGGCATCGCGGTGGTCATCGTCCTTCAGCAGGTGCCCGCGATGCTCGGCACTGCCGGGGCCGGGGACAAGGCCTGGCGGTCGGCATCCGACGCCATCGGCCACTATGCCGCGAACCCCCGCCCAGCGCCGCTGGGCATCGCGATCGGCGTAGCGGCCCTGATCCTGATCGGATCGCGCTGGCGCCCGTCCATCCCCGTCTCGCTCGCCGCCGTCGCGCTCGCCAGCGCCGTGACCGAGGTGACGGGCCTCCCGGTCGCACTGCTGGGGACGCTTCCCAGCAGCCTGCCCGCGCCCAGCCTTGCGTTCGTCGACCCGCGCACGCTGTCGGCCCTGCTGCCGTCGGCGCTGGCGGTGGCCGCGCTCGGCGCGCTGGAATCGCTGCTGTCCGCAACCGTCGCCGATGGCATGACCGTGGGCCAGACGCACGATCCAGACCGCGAGCTGCTCGGGCAGGGCCTAGCCAACATCGTCGCCCCGCTGTTCGGCGGCGTCCCTGCCACAGGGGCGATCGCCCGCACGGCGGTGAATGCCCGGGCCGGGGCGACCTCGAGGCTCTCCGCACTGACCCATTCCGCCGCCCTGGCCCTCGTCGTGCTGGCTGCGGCGCCGCTTGTGGCGCACATCCCGATCGCGGCGCTGGCCGGCGTCCTGCTGGCGACCTGCATCCAGATGGTCGAGGTCGGGTCCATGGCTGCTGTCATCCGGTCAACCCGGGGCGACGCCGCCATCCTGATACTCACTCTCGCCGTGACGGTGCTGACCGATTTGGTGACCGCGGTTGCCGTGGGCATCGCCGTCGCCGTCCTTATCGCCCTGCGCTCGGTTGCCCGCTCGGGCCACATGGAGCCAGTTGCGCTCGACCGGTCCGAGGACGACCAGGAGCGGCAGGATCTGCTCGCCGAACACATCGTTGCCTATCGGCTAGACGGTCCGCTGTTCTTCGCCGCCGCGCATCGCTTCCTGCTCGAGCTGTCGGAGGTCGCCAACATCCGGGTGCTGATCCTGCGCATGTCGCGCATCACCTCGTTGGACGCCACCGGCGCGCGGGTCCTCGGTGACGCGATCACCAAGCTCGAGAATCGCGGCATCGTCGTGCTGCTGTCTGGCATCCGGCCAAATCACGGCCAGATCCTAAGCACCCTGGGTAGCGCCGACCGCCTCCGCCAGGCGGGACGGGTGTTCCCCGACTCCCCCAGCGCCATCAACTATGCGCGCGAATTCGTCTCGACACCCTGGAGTCGACCATGATCGAAGTTCGCGAGCTGACCAAGAGCTATGGAGCGAAGGTGGTGATCGACCGCCTCTCGTTCACCGTCCTCCCTGGTCACGTCACCGGGTTCCTCGGCCCGAACGGCTCCGGCAAGTCCACCACGATGCGGGTGATCGTCGGGCTCGACCACCCGGACAGCGGCACCGCAACCATAGGAGGCAAACGGTACGCCGAGCTGTCGCGGCCGCTGCGCACGGTCGGTGCGTTGCTGGACGCCGAATCGGCCCACCCGGGACGCTCCGCCTTCAACCACCTGCTGTATCTCGCCCAGTCCCAGGGACTGCCCCGATCGCGAGTAGACGAGGTTCTGGAACTCGTCGGGCTCAAGGACGTGGGTCGCGACCGAACCGGCACCTTCTCCCTCGGGATGCGGCAGCGTCTCGGCATCGCCGTCGCCTTGCTGGGCGATCCGCAGGTCCTGATCCTCGACGAGCCGATCAACGGGCTCGATCCCGATGGCATCTTCTGGATCCGCAACCTGATGCGGCAACTCGCCGGCGAAGGCCGAACCGTGCTGGTGTCGAGTCATCTGATGAGCGAGATGGCAGTCACCGCCGACAGCCTCATCGTGATCGGGCGCGGGCAGTTGATAGCCGATTGCAGCACCTCGGAGTTCATCGGCCGCAGCTCGCACAGATCCGTACTGGTGCGATCGTCGGATCCGGTGCGGCTGCGAACCGCACTGGACGCTGCCGGGGCCCAGGTCGTTCCCGGCGAGGACGGCGCAGTCTCGGTGCGTGCGCTCGATGCACGGCACATCGGCGAGATCGCGGCGCGTGATGGCATCGTGCTCTGGGAGCTGAGCCCCCAGCTCGCCTCGCTGGAGGACGCCTTCCGCGAGATGACCCACGGCCATCGGGACTTCGGCTCCCCCACCGGCCCGACAGCCGACGCCAAGCGCCAACCCGAAACCCACGTCGTCGCCGCCGCTGGCGCTGGCGCTGGCGCGACCCGATGACCGCCACGCTTGCGCCCGGGCCGTCCGGGACGACGACCGGTGCGGACGCGGCTGGCCTGCTGCGGTCGGAGTGGACGAAGCTGCGCTCCCTGCGCTCCACGGTCTGGTCGCTGCTGCTGCTCGTTGCGGTAACCATCGGATTCACTGCCCTCTTCACCGGTCTCACGGTCGCGCAGTGGGATCAGCTCGATCCGGCCCAGACCGCCCAGGTGGTTGCGGATCCCGGTCGCATGGCGCTCGGCGCGGGGTTCCAGCTCGGCCAGCTGGCCGTCTGCGTCCTCGGCGTGCTGGTCATGGCCGGGGAGTACTCGAGCGGCACTATCCGCGCCAGTCTTCTCGCGGTTCCCCGGCGCACCCCGATGCTCGCCGCGAAAACGGTCGTGTTCGCCATGCTGATCTTCATAGTCGGCGAACTCACCGCTTGGCCGACCTTCTTCCTCGGCGCGGCGATTCTGCACAGCCGGGCGCCAGTGTCGATCGCCGATCCCGGCGTGCTGCGGGCCGTCATCGGCGCCGGCCTGTACCTCGCGGTGCTCGCCGTGTTCGCGATCGCCATCGGCGCGCTGGTCCGCCACACCGCAGGTGCGATCACCGGGATCATCGGCCTGGTGCTTGTGCTGTCGCCGCTGGCGCAGCTGCTGCCGGGCAGTATCGGCAAGCACATCCACACTTACCTGCCGTCCGAAGCGGGCAGCTTGATCGCCTCGCCGCGTCAAGGCGCGAACGATATGCTGGGGCCCTGGCAGGGGTTCGGCGTCTTCTGCGCCGAGACCGCCGTCCTGGTCGCAGCGGCCACAATTCTGCTGAAGCGACGAGATGCCTGAGGCCGCCGCGGCCGCGCGCCGAGCCACCGGCCGGGCCCTCGCCCATCAGGTCGGGGCCGTTGCGCGGGATCTGCCGACGATGCTGACGTCCCCGCTGTATCGGCGATGGCATCTGACGTGGGGGGCGACCACCGAGGAGATCAGCGCCGCCATGCCGGGCGACGACCTATTCCCCCGAGCGCAGTATCGGTCGACCCGGGCCATCACGGTCCAGGCGCCGCCCGCGGCGATCTGGCCGTGGCTCGTGCAGGTCGGCTGCGGACGAGCCGGCTTCTACAGCCACGACCTGCTCGACAACCTCGCCCGGCCCAGCGCGAGCACGCTCCTGCCTCGATTCCAGGACCTCGAGGTGGGTCAGTGGGTGCCGATGTCCCCAGCGGCTGTGCCCACCGACCGCACCGCGCTGCGCGTCCGGGAGTTTGAGGTCGAGCGCTGGCTGCTCTGGGCGAAATCCGACAGCAGCTGGTCCTGGCAGCTCAGTGCCGATGGCGCCGGCGCGACCCGCCTCATCACCCGGATCCACGCAGTCTACGAATGGAAGGCGCATCCGACCATGGCGCTATTCGGGTGCGGGCTGATGGAGCTCGGGGATTTCGCGATGCTGCGGGCGATGCTCCGTGGCATCAAGCAGCGCGCGGAGTCGCTGGCATGACGCAACCGACGGTCACGGCAAAGCATCTGCCCGACGTCGCCACCGCGCCTATCGCCGAGGCGACGTCTCGCTGGCTGGCAACCACAGTGGGGGTGTCCGCGATCGGCTTCTCCCTGCTCTACCTCGCATCGGACATCATCGAGGTCGTGCAGCGCGGGTTCTCCACCGAGCGGCTCGTGCTGACCTACATCGGGGAAGCGGCAATCCCGCTGTTCGTTCTTGGTCTGTATTCACTGCAGCGTCCAGCAATCGGCCGGCTGGGGCTGCTCGGCGCGGTGGCTTATTCGTATGCCTATGTGTTCTTCACCAGCACCGTGATGTGGGCGCTGGTTGCGCGCGCGACGGACTACGACGGCGTCACCGACGCGTTCGGCGCCTGGATGCTCGTGCACGGCGCGATCATGCTGATCGGCGGGGTGGCCTTCGGCGTCGCCGTCGTCCGCGCTCAGGTGCTCCCGCGCTGGACCGGCATCTGCTGCGCCGCCGGCGTCGTCCTGGTCGCTGCCGCGTCCGGCTTGCCTGTCGCCGCGCGGACACTGGCAGAGGCGGTCACCGCAGTGGCATTCATAGGCATGGGCTACTCGCTGCTGACGAGGTATGGCCGTGACCGCAGCTGAAGCGGGGGGCGGACGCGGACGCGAGGCACGCGACCACGCACGCGGCCGCCGCACTCTCTTGCCGGCTATGTCGTCGCCTGCGTCGGCCGGGCCGCATCGCTAGATACCCTCGCCCCAGCACCGAGCCGGATCCCTTGTCTCTACCGTGCTATGTATTTCGTCATTAGCCGCTCCCGACAGGCTTCGCCGCCGACCTGCGCCACATCATGGAAGCGGGGATTGATTCCGACGGCCGATCAGGGGCCGACGGCTGAGCCGCTCGGGTCCGTCCCGCCGCTATCGAGGCGGAACGGCGGGTACTCGTCGCGCAGCAGCAGCGCATAGACCAGGAGCGCCCGTCATTGCGCACGGCGCTGGCGCCGGCAACGTCGCGGTCATGACCCGGCGCCGCGGCGCAGGGCCTCGCGGGTCACCTCGTACTGCTCGACGGTGATATCGCCGGTAGCCAATCGGTAGGCCAAAGTTGCTGTTGCTCTGGCATCGCTGCCGGAGGTGCGCGACGCTGCGGACACACGCAGCACCAACAGCACCACCGAGGCGATGAGGACGATCAGGAGGACCATCACCGTCACGCCGATCCACGTCATGCCATGGTCCCCGTGGCCCCACATCATGAAGCGCTGCTCGCCGACGCTGTTACCGGGACGAGGACGATCGGGCACGGCGCGTGGTTGATGCAGGCCTGGCTGACCGAGCCCAGCAGCCGGTTGTGGTGGCGGGCGCCCATGACCAGCAAGGCGCTTCCGGTCGCGGCCGTGATGAGGGCCCCTGAGCTGAAGCCCTCCTCAACCCGCGTCACGATCCGAACGGCCGGCTCGCCGGCAGCCATGCGCTCGGCCTGCAGCTCCGCAACAGTCTTGGCCAGCGCGTCGGAAAGATAGGCGCCTGGGTCGTAGTCGCCGGTCCACGCCCCGGCGAAGCCCCACGAAGTGGGGTACTGCCAGACGTGCATAGCCAGCACGTCGCCGCCGCGGTACGCAGCCTCGATTGCGGCATAGCGCAGCGCCGCGAGCGCGCCCGGGCTGTCGTCCATGCCGACGACAACACGCGTGCTTCGGTCCATGGGCTGGGCGAGCGGAGCCGGGTCGACCCGGTGTGAGGGCGATGCATCGGCGATGGTCGGCAGCGGCGCGGTAGTGGTCATGCCCCGATCGTGCGCCCCGGCCCGGCGCGGCAGCAGAACCCTGCGGCCCATCTTGGTCGGGACCTTCGTCAGTACCTGCGGGGGCGCCCCCTCGACAGACTGGCCAGGGCATCGACCGAAGGGGGCCTGGGTGACGAGCACACGCGAGGAATCAGCACTCACACTGAATGCCGAGCAGCTCCGGCTGATCGACGCCTATTGGCGGGCGGCCAATTATCTGTCCGTCGGGCAGATCTACCTCCTGGACAACCCGCTGCTGCGCGAGCCGCTCCTGCCGGAGCACGTCAAGCCGCGCCTGCTCGGCCACTGGGGAACGACGCCAGGGCTGAATTTGCTCTATGCGCACATGAATCGTGTCATTCGACAGCGAGACCTCAATGCCATCTATGTGACCGGGCCAGGCCACGGCGGCCCCGGCGTCATCGCCAACACCTACCTCGAGGGCACCTACAGCGAGGTGTACTCCTCCGTCGGACGCGACGAGGCAGGGCTGGGCGAGCTGTTCCGCCAATTCTCGTTCCCCGGCGGGATCCCGAGCCACGTCGCGCCGCAGACACCGGGGTCGATCCATGAGGGCGGCGAGCTCGGCTACGCCCTGGTGCACGCATTCGGCGCGGTGTTCGACAACCCCGATCTGATTGCGCTGTGCGTCGTCGGCGATGGCGAGGCGGAGACCGGGCCGTTGGCCGCGAGCTGGCACTCGAACAAGTTCCTCAACCCGCGCACCGACGGAGCCGTGCTACCGGTGCTGCACCTCAACGGCTACAAAATCGCCAATCCGACGATTCTCGCCCGTATCCCCCAGGACGAGCTCGCGGCACTGCTGCGGGGATACGGGTACGAGCCGCACTTCGTCGGTGGCAGCGATCCGGCCGACGTGCATCAGGCACTGGCTGCGGCGATGGACCGCGCTCTGGACGACATCGCCTCGATTCAGCGCTCGGCCCGCTCGGGACGCCTGGGCCAGCGGCCGGCCTGGCCGATGATCGTGCTGCGTACGCCGAAAGGCTGGACCGGGCCCAAGATTGTCGACGGCCTGGCGGTGGAGGGCACGTGGCGGGCGCATCAGGTGCCGCTCAGCGAGACCCGCACAAATACGGCCCACCGCGACCAGCTCGCGCAATGGATGCGCAGCTATCGACCCCAGGAGCTGTTCGATGCCACCGGCCGGCTGGTGCCCGAGCTCCAGGCGCTCGCGCCAACAGGATCCCGGCGGATGGGGTCGAATCCCCACGCCAATGGCGGCCTTCTGCTGCGCGATCTCGCCTTGCCGAATTTCCGCGACTATGCCGTCCCTGTGACCGCCCCAGGCACGGCGATGAGCGAGGCCACGCGTGTCCTCGGCACGTTCCTGCGCGATGTCATCGCCGGGAACCCGGATCGATTCCGCCTTATGGGCCCCGATGAGACCGCATCGAATCGACTGACCGCCGTCTTCGAGGCGACTGACCGGGCGTGGGATGCCGAGACGGCGCCCGGCGACGACCACCTCGCCCCCGACGGAAGGGTCATGGAGGTTCTGTCCGAGCATCTGTGCCAAGGTTGGCTCGAGGGGTACCTGCTCACCGGGCGGCACGGCCTGTTCAATTGCTACGAGGCCTTCGTGCACATCGTGGACTCGATGTTCAATCAGCACGCCAAGTGGCTCAAGAGCGCCGGCGAGATCCCGTGGCGGGCGCCCGTCGCTTCGCTCAACTACCTTCTGTCATCGCATGTGTGGCGCCAGGACCAGAACGGGTTCTCCCACCAGGATCCCGGGTTCATCGACCACGTCGTCAACAAGAAGTCGGGCGTCGTGCGCGTGTACCTGCCGCCGGACAGCAATACCTTGCTGTCTGTGACCGACCATTGCCTGCGCAGCCGCGACTACGTGAATGTCATCATCGCCGGCAAGCAGCCGGCCCTTACGTACCTACCTATGGACCAGGCGGTCGCCCACTGCACGCGCGGCATCGGCATCTGGCCCTGGGCCGGCACGGAGGCCGCGGACGAGGATCCCGACATCGTCCTGGCCTGCGCGGGCGACGTGCCGACCCTGGAGACCCTCGCCGCGGCGCAGCTGCTCCGCGACCGGCTGCCGCACCTGCGGGTCCGGGTCATCAATGTGGTCGACCTCATGCGTCTCGAGCCCGACACCGAGCATCCGCACGGCCTGTCCGACCGCGACTTCGATGCCTTGTTCACCGCCGACCGGCCGATCGTCTTCGCCTTCCACGGGTACCCGTCCCTGATCCACAAGCTGACCTATCGCCGCACGAACCACCGGAACATGCACGTGCGCGGCTACAAGGAGGAGGGCACGACCACCACGCCCTTCGACATGGTGATGCTCAACGACCTCGATCGCTTCCACCTGGTCATGGATGTCATCGACCGCGTCCCCTCGCTCGGCAGCCGGGCGGCGACGTTCCGCCAGGAGATGTCCGATGCCCGGCTGGCGGCGCGGGCGTACACCCGCGAGCACGGCGAGGATGACCCGGCGATCACGAACTGGACCTTCGAGCCTTCGCCACCGCCCCTGGGCGAGCTGCCTCGATGATCCTCGTGGTCAACGCCGGATCCAGCAGCGTCAAGCTGCGCCTGCTCGACGATCAGGACGCCGTCGTGCGCAGCGCTGACCTGCCGGCCGGGGAGGCGGGCTTCGACGGCGCGGCGCTTGCCGGCCTCATGCACAGCTGGCCGGTACCCGACTCGATCGGGCACCGCATCGTGCACGGCGGGCCGGACGTGACAGGGCCCACCCTGATCGATGCCTCCGTCCGCGCGCAACTGACGGAGCTGATCGACCTCGCCCCGCTGCATCAGCCGAAGTCCCTGCTCGCCCTGGAGGCGGTGACAGCGCTACTGCCCGGAGCCCCTTCGGTCGCCTGCTTCGATACCGCATTCCACAGCACGATGCCGGCCAAGGCGCACACCTACGCAATCCCCCGCGCCTGGCGGGAGCGCTACCGCATCAGACGCTATGGATTTCATGGGCTGTCCCACGCGTATTGCGCCCGTCGGGTACCCGGCCTTCTCCAGACCGCGGCACCGGGGCTGCGGATCGTCAGTTGCCACCTCGGGGCCGGCGCATCGATCGCCGCAATCGCCGATGGCCGGAGCGTGGACACCACGATGGGGTTCACCCCGCTCGACGGGATTGTCATGGCCACCCGCTCGGGGAGCATCGACCCCGGGCTCGTGCTCTGGCTCGAGGAGCACGAGGGGCTGGCGCCGCGCGAGATCGCGGACGCGCTGGAGAACCGATCCGGCCTGCTGGCGCTGGCCGGCACCTCAGACCTGCGGGAGGTCGTCGCCCGCGCCCGCGCATGGGATGCCGACGCGATGCTGGCCTTCGACGTCTACGTCCACCACCTGGTGGCGGGTATCGCGGCGATGACCGCAGCCATGGGCGGGCTTGATGTGCTGGCATTCACCGGCGGCGTCGGCGAGAACTCCTCGGCCGTGCGGACCGCCGCGGCAACCCGGTTGCGCTTTCTCGGAGTGGACATCGACGAGGCCCTCAACCTCGTCGACCGAACCGACCACGACATCTCCGCGGCCGGAGCCCGGATTCGGACGGTGGTCGTCGGCGCGCGGGAGGATCTCGAGATCGCCCGCGAGGTGCGCGGCGTTCTCGCTGGAGCAAGCGCGGCCTAGCGGTTGATCTCCGCGCCGTACACCGCTGCCTGGGTCCGTCGCTGCATGCCCAACTTGGCCAGCAGGCCCGACACATAGTTCTTGATGGTCTTCTCCGAGAGGAAGAGCCGGTCGGCGATCTGCCGATTGGTCAGCCCGTCGCTGATCAGGCGCAGCACATCGCGCTCGCGAGCCGTCAAGGACTCCAGGCGCGCGTCATGCGGGGCGCCATCGCGCAACCGGGCCATCAGCCGGCCGGTCACGGCCGGGTCGAGCAGCGAGTTGCCGGCCGCCACTTGGCGGATGCCGTCCACCAGCGACGTGCCGCGGATCTCCTTCAGGAGGTAGCCGGCCGCGCCGGCCATGACGGCCGCGAACAGCGCGTCGTCGTCGTCGTAGGAGGTGAGGATGAGGCAGCGCACCTCGGGAAGGGTCGCGCGGATCTCCCGGCAGACCTCGATCCCGCTGCCGTCGGGCAGTCGTGCGTCGAGGATCGCGACATCCGGCATGGCGGCAGGGATGCGGGCCAGTGCCTCCGCAGCGGTGCCGGCCTCGCCGACGACGGAGATGCCGGGCTCATTCTCCAGCAGATCGGCGATGCCGCGCCGGATCATCTCGTGATCGTCGAGCAGGAACACCCTGATAGTCGGCTCAGTCATGATGGCGTCACGCCTTCGTGGTGCGTAATGGGAGCGGGACGCTCCAGCGGAGTGCAGTGCCGGGACCGCTGGCGATGGTCAGCGAGCCGCCGCGCTGCTCGGCCCGCTCGCGCAGATTGCGCAGGCCGCTGCGCCGCTGGGTATCGCCGAGCCCAGTCCCATTGTCGACTATGTGAATGGAGACGCGATCGGCCGAGACGGAGAGCTCGACCTCGACTGTCGTCGCCTTGGCGTGGCGGGCGCAGTTGGTCAGCGATTCCCGGAGCACAGCCAGCAGATCGTCCTCGAGGTCGTCGGGGACGATCGCGTCGAACGGCCCGTCGAACCGCACCTGCGGGGCGAACCCGAGCAGCGCCGCGGCATCGCCTACCACCGCGAGCAGGCGGGATCGCACGGCTCCGGAGCCCGGGCTCAGCGGCCCGCGCAGCTGGAAGATCGTCGTGCGCGCCTGCCGGATCGTCTCGTCGATATCGGACACCACGCGCTGCAGCCGGGCGGCGCGCTCGTCGCTGCCCAGGGTCGCCGACACACTCTGCACGGTCAGCCCCAGCGCGAAGAGCCGCTGGATGACGTGGTCGTGCAGGTCCCGGGCGATGCGATCGCGGTCCTCCAACAGCAGGATGCGCTGCTGGTCATGACGGGCGTCGGACAGCTCCAGGGCGATGGCGGCGTGATTGGCGAAGGTCATCGCCATCTCGACGTCGGCCTCGGTGAACGGCCGCCGCCCGGCGACGCGCGCGATGGTCAGCGCACCGCGGACCCGGGTCAGGCCGACCAGCGGCAGCACCATCATCGGCCCGACGCCCGGAGCCTCAGGCACATGCAGACCGGCGCGCGGGTCGGACTCGGCGTCGGCGATCAGCAGCGGCTGCCCCGTGCGGTAGGCGCTGCCGGCCACCGATCCGTCGATGGACAGCGTGAGCGCGGTGAGCCGCTCGGCCCCGTCGCCGGAGGTGACCTCGACGACGAGGTGCACGCCGTCGCCCTTGGGCAGGGCCACCGTGATGACATCGGCGTCGGCCGTCACGCGCGCCTGCCGGGCGATCAGCAGCAGCGGCTCCTCGCCGTCCTCGGACAGCAGCGCCTGCGTGACCTCGGTCGACGCCTCGAGCCAGCCCTGGCGCCGCCGGTCCTCCTCATGCAGCCACGCATTCTCGATCGCGACGCCGGCGGTCCCGGCCAGGGCGAGCATGAGCTCCTCGTCCTCGGCGGCGAACTCCCCGCGCTCCGGATCCGTCATGTAGAGGGTGCCGAAGGCCTTATCCCGTACGCGGATCGGCACACCGAGGAACGCGGTCATCGGCGGATGGCCCGGCGGGAAGCCGGCCGAGCGGGCGTCCTCGGACATCACGGTGAGGCGGATCGGATGCGGATCGACGATCAACGCCCCCAGCAGCCCGCGGCCCTGCGGCGGGGCGCCCAGCTCGGCGACCGTCTCGTCAGCCATGCCGATGTGCACGAACTGCTCCAGCCCGCCGTAGGCGTCGTTCACCCCGAGCGCCCCGTAGCGCGCGCCGGTCAGCGCGCACGCCGCCTCGACGATGCGCCGCAGCAGCGTGGGCAGGTCGACGTTGCCGACGATGCTCTGGTTCGCGCGCAGCAGCGCCCGCAGCCGCCCCTGCGTCGCGATGACGTCCTGGGCGCGCAGGATCAACTGGGCGAGCAGGTCGTCCAGCTCGAGTTTCGGGCCGGTCGGGAATGTGGGCGCGACCGCCACCGCCTTCATCGATTCAGGCGCCCGCGGAGCGAACGCGCTGCGTCATGCTTACCCTGCGCAGATTGCGGTGCCGAACCGACGGGCGGGATCACCCGCCGCTGATCACGTCGGCGAGTCGGCGGCGGGGCGTCGCAGGCGTGGCATCGGCCCGGCCAACGCGCAGCATCAGGTGCGGCTGGCCGCTCAGGCGCAGATCGTGCCGAAGTCCCTGCCGCGGGCCCGGCACCTCGGCGAACTGGGAGAAGATCGACGCCGCGAACCCCGCGCTCGTCAACTCCAGCAGAATCCGGGCGAGGGCCTGCCCGGCGATCAGCCAGTCCCGCAGCTGGTCCCCGCCGGTGCCCAGCACCAGCATCGTCTGGTAAAGGCTGGATCGGGTCTCCTCGGGCAGCTCGCCCGCGCTGGCGGTGTCGAAGTCGCGGATCGGCACATCATCATGGGCGCCGCCGTTGACCTGCGGCACGGCCGACGCCGGGACGCCATCCAGCCGGTCGGGGTCGGCGGTCGTCCACGCCCGCAGCTCGGCGCGATACGCGCCATCGGCGTTCTGAAGCGAGTCGGCGTGCTGGCTGTAGGTGGCGACTGCGATGCGGTCGTCCAAGGTGGTAACCGGCTGCAGCCACGCCCCTTCGACGGCGGCCGCCTCCCGCAGCAGATCGATCACCGCGGCGGGCACGGCCTCGGGCAGGAACTGCCGCCGATTGCTATGCCGGCTATCGGCGGCGGCGTCGAGCCGGGCGGCGTGCTCGGCCCCCTCGGTGGACGGCCCGATGATCGTGACGGTGGCCAGCAGGTCGGGATTCCCGGGATCGGGCAGCAACTGCGTGACGACCTCGACGCCGGCCGCGGCCAGTGCGACCCGGGCGCCGAACAGCGCGGCGCCGCAGCTAATGGCCCGCTGCCGCCCCGTCGGGTCGATCACCGCGAGGTGGCGCGCGGCATCGGCCACGAGGTCGAGGCGACCCGCCCCGATCACGAACTTCCACGGCTGCGTGTTGTGGATGGAGGGGGCGAGGGTCGCGCGCTCTGCCGCACGGCGGACCGCCAGGGCGATATCAGGTGCAAGTGTGCTGGACATAATCTCACTCTGCGCCCGAACCGGGCGTCGCCCAATATGCGGAGGTCCCGTCGGCCATGGGCCAATGGTCCCTAGCGATTCGGGGGGCTTTGGCCCCATATGGGTACTTCCGGGGCATCCGTCGGTGTAGGCCAGAAGGTGGGAGACCAGCCAGTCCGGAGCGAACACGGCCTTTGACGGGGCCTGTGTCGTGAGCATCCGCTCTCCGCCGGAGACTCAGGCACAGCTCATCCCGAGGTGTTGTCGACGCTGATCCTCTGTGCCGGCCACGACGGCCTGGAGACGAGGCTCCGCCATAATCGCGGACTGCGGGGCGCGCGCCATTCCCGGCGCGAACGGCGCCGGGCTCTCGCTGCACGAGGACGACCGCATCGACACGGTCGTGGCCAGCGCCGGCGAGATGGCCGCCACTGCGCAATCGCTCATCGACGAGGCCGTGCGCCGCGCCCGCGCCGTCAGTCGTTAGGCGAGCGCTGTGCCTTCCGGGAGGGCCGCGTCCACGAGTGCCTCGGCGACGTCGCGCGGCCGGCGGATCGCCGCCACGAGGCGACGATCCTCCGCGGAGTCCATCTCAGCCGGCGCCGGGCTCGCGAATGAGCGTCGCGTGGATTGCCTCTTCGTGCGTTGCCGCCTCGTGCACAGTGGCCTCTATCAAGGCCGTCGAGCCCGCCGCATGCAGCGTGACATCGGCGAAGACCTCGGCGAACCTGAACAGGGTCTCGGCGTCCCCGAGCGGGACACTGGCCCAGAGCCGGTCGCTGTCCTGCACCTCAGGCGCCGAGCGGACCGCATCGACCAGGCTGCCGCGCACGCCTGGGGTCAGGTGGCCCGTCACTCGCTCGACCACCGCGTGCGCCGTGCGCACGGTGTCGCCGGTCGATAGGTCGACCTCGTCCTCGGCGAACACCTCCGCCGAGACCAGCCGCCCGTCCACGTCGCTGACGTAGACGGTGCGATGCCGCCCGGTCGTCATGGTCAGAGCGCCCAGCGGTGGCGGGCGACGAACGGGATCCGCGCCCACATGGACCCCAGGCCCCACGTGCGCCCGGCGAGCGTGACCGCGAGGACGATGAGGATCAGGGCCTCGAGAACGTGGTCGTCCACCAGGGGATTCGTCGATGATGTGGGGGCGCCGGCACTGGTCGACTTGGCCAGCGGGTAGGCCGCCAGCCACATACCGGCGACCAGGAGCACCCCGGACACTGCGGCGATCCGCACGCCGATACCGAGGATCAGAGCGAACCCGATGCCGAGCAGCCCGGCCATGAACAGCCCGTTGGCCCACCACGTGCCTGCGATGGAGTGGAAAGTCGACTGCAGCGGGCCGACATCGACCGAGGCCAGGAACCCGCGGGTCGGCGATCCGCCGTTTATCCAGGATCGGGCCGACGGCGTGGAGTAGCCCAGGCCGAAGGTCTTGTCGAGGAAGGCCCAGAGGAAGACGAACCCCGTGGCGATCCGCAGTACCGCAAGCGCGCGGCCGGCGGTCGTGGCGCCCTCGGGTCGGTCGGTGGGCGCTGAGGCCGGCGCGGTGCCCGGCAGGGTGGAGGAGATCGGGCGATCGAGTTGAGCGGTCATCTGGGCCGTCCTTCTGTAGTGGTCCCCATCAGGTTGTCCGCAGCACGGCCCGCCCGGAGGTGCCCAACCGCCCGATTCCGCGGGACCAAAGTCCCGCCGGGCCAAGGACGGAGCCGCTAGCTCAGCCCTGAACTGGCCCAGGTGCGACCGGTCACAGCGATGGCGAACGCCTCATAGCCAGCTAGCGACTCGACCCAGTCCATCGCAGCTTCGCCCATCGCGAATGCAGCGGTCGCGTAGGCATCGCACTCGGCGATGCGACGCCCGACTAAAGTGACGCTCGACCAGTAGCCCGGCTCCGCGCGGGCCACCGGATCGAAGATGTGGGTGCCGCGCTCGGCCGACCCGGATGTTGCCACTGCCAGATCGTCGCCCACGATCACCGCCGCCAGCGTCCCGGGGTGCAGCGGGTGGGCGATGCCGATCTGCCAGGGCTCGCAGTGGGCTTGGCCCCCGATGACCTGCACATCGCCGCCGCCGTTGATGCAATGGCGCGTCGACCCGCGCTCGATGAGCATGTCGCTGGCCCGCTCGATGGCCCAGCCCTTGACGTATCCCGAGGGATCCAGTCGACCCGTGGCATAGGCATCGAAGTATCCGTTGGTCGCCTCGCGCAGCTCCTCGCAGCGAGCCAGCACGTGCCGTACTTCCTCGCGGCAGCCATCCGCCGTCCGCGCCCGTCCCAGAGCGGCGAGACGGGAGATCGCGCTGTCCGACCGGTAGGTCGAGAAGTTCGCGTCGACCCAGTGCAGCCAATCGACGACCTCTTCCAGGTCCGCGGACTCCACCCCCGCGGCCCGGACGTCGAATGAGAAGACGGTGCCCATGCACTCCTCGACCCGGCGCAGCGGCAGTGCGGCCGCCTTGGTCGTCACTTTGCCGCCTGATCCAGCGCGCTCTGCAGCGATTGCCGGTAGCCGTCGCTGGTGTAGGTCGCGCCGGACACCGTGCTGACCTTGGCGCTTTGCACAGTGAGCGTCTCCTGAAGCAGGATCGGCCCGGCATGGGCGTTGATCTCCTGCGACTGCCTATCGCGTCCCGTCAGCTGGAGGAACGACACCGACGCGATGGCGCCGCCCTTCATCTGCACCTCGACCTGCACCGTCCCATAGCGCGTCCTGACGGCGGCTCCGTCGAGGGTCACCACGGTGGCCGCAGGCGCGGCGGACGTCGGCGCGGGCGTCGCAGTCGTGCCGCCGGACGGCGCGGTGCTTGTGCCGTTGACATTGCCCGGGGCGGCGGTTGCGCCGCCGGTCCCGGACGCCGACGGCAGGATCGTGGCCTGCGTCTCGGTCTGCACCTTGAAGCTCAGCAGCGCAACCAGTCCGGCAATGGTGCCCGTGAGGGCCAGCAGAACCCTTTTCATGAACCGATTCCCCTGATTCCCTAGAACGCGAATGATTCGGTGTGGATGCGGCGGCGCGGGACGCCGGCCTGCCGCAGCGCCGCGTGCGCCGCGGCCGTCATGCCCTCCGGCCCGCAGAGGAAGACGTCGTGGTCCCTGAGGTCCGGCACCAACTGCTGCAGCGCCGACGCATGAAGCGGGTCATAGCCCTGGGCGCGCCGGCCGACCAGATATCCCACGCGCGCTCCTCGCCGCCGCGCTATGGCATCGAGCTCCGCGCGCAGCGGCACCTCCGGCCAGGACGCGGCGCGCACCAGCAGGGTCAGGTCGCCGTAGTCCGCGGGCAGCGAGGCGAACATCGCCCGCAGCGGAGTGACGCCGACGCCGCCGGCAATCAGCAGGACCTTGCGGCGGCGTCGACGGGCCGCAGTCAGCCCGCCCGCCGGCCCTTCGGCGAAAACCCTCGTGCCCGGAGCCAGGCGCATGAGCGCCTCGCTGTGCCGGCCTTCGACCTTCACGGTGATACGCAGGCCCTCGGTGGCGGGGTCAAGCGACAGCGAGTACGGATTCGCCGCCCACCAGAGGTCCTTCGTCAGGAAGCGCCAGCGGAAGAACTGGCCGGCCTGGGCATCGAGCCGGTGCAGGTTCTTGCCGCTGAAGTAGATGGAGACGAGGCCGGGTCCCTCAAGGCGAACCGCGGCGACGGTCAACCGGTGCCGCAGCGACTGAACGATGGGGACGAGGAAGCGGAACCACACGACGGCCCCGGCGGCGCCGAGGTAGAGCCCCGACCACGCCCACCGAGCGGGCGCGCTGCTCGTGAACTGCTCGCCAGTGGCGAAGGTGTGGCTGAAGGACAGCGCAATGGCCAGATAGGTATACAGATGAAGCAGGTGCCACGTCTCGTACTGCAGCCGGCGACGGGCCGCCCGGGCGGAGGAGATGCCGACAGCGACGAGCAGCGCGCCCGCGACCGTCGCCATGAGCACATCGGGATACGACAGCAGCAGCGTCTTGGCCTGCTCCACCGGATTGGCGTGCGCGGAGACCGAATAGCCCCACAGGATCAGCGCGGCGTGGGCCACAACGAGGGAGACTGCGTATCGCCCGCCCATGGCATGCCAGCGCACGAGCCGGTCTGTGCCCACGGCCCGATCGAGCCACGGGATCCGGGCCATCAGGATCAGCAGTACCGCCATGGCGTAGCCGGCGCCGAGCCCGGTGACCCGACCGGCCCCAATCAACCAGCCGGCCAGGCCGTGCACCGAGGCGGTGCTCAACCACCACCACGCCACTGTCGATGCCGCGCCGCCCCACATCAGCGTCAGCACCAGCAGTGGGGCGGCAGATACGGGCAGTTGCCGGCCCGGCGCCCAGGCCGGCTGCGGCCCGGTGCCCGGTGCGGCTTGGCGGGGCATCTGCGGCGTGGGTCGCGCCTCCAGATCGGTGATTGCCATGCATCCACTGTGCGGCCCGAACCTCTGGGCTTCCTCTCGACCGCTGATGAATCACGGAGCCCAGGCGCGCAGGCGGCATGCTGTCCTCGTGGCCGACGACCTGACTCGCCTGGATGGGGCGCCCATCCGCGCCCTCGTGGTCGACGACGAGCCCGAGTTGGCGGAGTTGCTCAGCACCGTCATGCGGTACGAGGGCTGGTCGGTCGAGACCGCAGGCACCGGGACACGGGCCGTCGATGCCGCCGCCCGGTTCAAGCCCGACATCGTGATCCTCGATGTGATGCTCCCGGATGTCGACGGGTACGAGGTGCTCCGGCGCATCCGCGCCCGCGATCCCGAGGTTTGCGTGCTGTTCCTCACCGCGCGCGATGCCGTCGAGGACCGCGTTGCCGGGATCACCGCGGGCGGCGACGACTACGTCACCAAGCCGTTCAGCCTCGAGGAGGTGCTGGCCCGCGTACGGGGGCTGCTCCGGCGCTCGCACTTGGTGAAGGCGAACGCCGAGGGGTCGCTGCAGGTCGGGGATCTCACGATGGACGAGACATCGAGGGAAGTGCGACGGGGCGGGACCGAGATCGCGCTGACCGTCACCGAATTCGATTTGCTGCGGCTGCTCATGCTCAACCCGCGGCAGGTCCTCACGAAGTCCGTGATCCTGGATCGCGTCTGGCAGTACGACTTCGGTGGCGACGCCCATGTCGTCGAGCTGTTCATCAGCTACCTGCGCAAGAAGATCGACGCCGGCCGCGAGCCGATGATCCATACCGTGCGCGGTATCGGGTATCTCCTGAAGCCGGCCGGTTCGGACGGCGCCGCATGAGTCTGCAGAGGCGGATCGTCGTCCTCCTGCTCGCCGTGCTGATCGCCTCCTATGCTGCCGTTTCCGTCGGCACGTACATCGGGCTGCATCAGTACCTCGTCGGGCGCCTGGACCAGCAGCTGAGCGCAGCCGGGAACCGCTACGGCCTCCAGCTTGAGCACGGCGACCGGGACGGGGACGACGGGTCGGGCTCCCTCGGCACCGTGGCCGGCCAGGCGGTCGGGACGCTCGGCGCGCGCCTGCTCGACAACGCGATCACCGCATTCGGCGTGGTCGGCACCGATACAGCCGCATCGTCGCTATCGGTGCGGGCGGTATCGCAGCTGGCCGCGATCGAGCCGAACGGGGACATCGTGAGCCTCGATGTCGACGGCTTGGGCCGATACCGGCTCCAGGCCGTCCGTGGCCGCGATGGCGATGTGCTGGTGACCGGGCTGCCCGAGCACGAGCTGAACGAGACCATAGCCAAGCTGCTCATCCTCGAGGGCGCCATCCTCGGCGTCGCGCTGCTGGTCGCCGCCGCGGCGGCGCGGCCCGCCGTTCAACTGGCCCTGCGGCCACTTGCCCGCGTCACGGGGCTGGCGGACTTGATCTCGACAATGCCGCTGCAGAGCGGGAGTGTCGCGCTGCCCGCGCCGCTGGCCGACGGCGACCGGACCACCGAGGTCGGACGGCTGTCCACCGCCTTCGATCGCATGCTCGGTAATATCGAGACGTCGTTGCATGCCCGCGAGCGCAGCGAGGTGCAGCTCCGGGAGTTCCTGGCCGATGCCAGCCATGAGCTGCGCACCCCCTTGACAATCATCCGCGGCTACAGCGAGCTGGCCCTGCGGCCGGGTCACACCGACGCCGACGCGATGCGGGCCGCGTTGCAGCGGATCGAGGGCGAGGCCAGCCGGATGGGGGTGCTGGTCGAGGACCTCCTTCTGCTTGCCCGTCTCGATGCGCTGGCCGAGACCGCCCGCGCACCGGTCGACCTCAGTGTGATCACCATCGACGTGGCCGCAGCGGCCCAGGCCACCGCGCCCGATCACCGCTGGGTGCTGCATCTGCCGGAGCAGCCGGTCACCATGGAGGGCGACGAGCGGCAGCTGCGCCAGCTGCTGACGAACCTCGTCACCAACGCCCGCGTCCATACCCCGGCCGGGACGACAGTCACGATCGAGCTGACCGGCGATCCGGAGGGCGCACCCACCGCCCATGCCAGCTGGCTGGTCACCGACGACGGCCCCGGCGTGCCGCTCGAGGCCCAGGGCCGCATCTTCGAGCGCTTCGCCCGGGCCGCTGACCACGACGCCGCCCACCCCCGCGGCAGCGGCCTCGGCCTGGCGATCGTGGCGGCGGTCGTCGCGGCCCACCGTGGTCGAATCGTGTTCTCCAGCGAACCGGGCCGGACCATCGTCGGCGCGACCTTGCCTATGCAATCTGCCCCCGCCCAGTAGCCTCCCCCTCAGGATGTGCGGCCGTCCCACACGGCCTTGGCGCCCGAGTCGCCGATTCGGTACACCTGGATAATCGACACAGCCGCAACTGCCATGAGCAGCAATCCGCCGATCCGGCGGGCCCACACCGAGCGCAGGAACGGCGGCAGCCCCCAGGACCGGCGGCCTGCGGTGTCCAGGAGCCAGAGCAGGGCCGAGAGGGCGAACAGCAGGATGGCCCAGACGGTCAGCGAATCGCCCAGCTCGGTGTGGCGGCGCACGAGATCGGTCTCTTGGACGTGCTTCTCCAGCCACTCCCCCGCGCTGGTCGCCAACGGAACGAAGATGAGGCCGACGAGCGCGGACAAGGGGACGAGGATACCCAGCCGCCGCCTTGCGGCCGGCCATAGGCAGCTGACGATAGACAGAACTGCGGCAAGCGGCACGAGAATCACCACCGCATGCACCACAAGGGCATGCGCGGGAATTCCGTTGATCTCATTGGGCATGCGCGGAAGCATCCCCTTTCCGGCACATGCTCGGTGCGATACGGGCCTCTGGGTTTCCTCTCAGACGATGGAGCCCTACTCCGCCCTGCGCGTGACCTAGAGCTCGACCGGCGCCGGGAAGGCCCGGCGCAGCGCGCCGATGAACTCGCCCATGTCGTCCGGCGCGGTGCGCGATCGGCGCCAGACCGCCGCGGTGACCGGCTTGGGGAAGCTGGCGGGCAGGGGCCGGAGCACCACGCCCTCCCCCAGGATGGCGGCATTCCAGGGCGACGCCGGATCGGCCGACACGAACGCGCAGTAGCCGCCGGAGGCGATCATCGACCGGATCCCGCCCGGGATGATGTCCAATCCCGGGACGCTGCCGAGGCTCTCCCTGTGGTAGTCGCCCCCGATCGATCGGACGGCCACCGTCGGCACGTCCTGCGAGCTGCCGATGGCGATCATCCGCAGCTGGGCCAGATGCCGCGGGCGCACCAGCGGCAGCGCCCGGTTGGCCGGCGTGTCGGGCATGGCGATGCCCATGGTCTCCCGCATCAGCGGGCGCGAGCCCAAGGCGGCCGGCAGCGCATCCACCAGCAGGATGCCGATATCGAGCTCCCCGCTCAGGATCTGGCGGACCTGAACCGATGACTCCAGCGGGACGGCGTGTATCCGCGAGGCCGGGCGGGCAGTGGCGAGCACCTGCTCGATCTCGCGCTGGAACGCCGGGCTGAGCACCCGCACGCCCAGCGCCAGGGCCACCGGCTCGCCGGACGCGGACCGCACCGCGCGCGTAGCCGCGGACATCGAGGCGAGGATCTCCTGCGCGTGCGGGATCAGGGCCGCACCGGCGCCCGTCAGCCGCACATGGCGCGTCCCCCGGTCGAACAGCCGGACCCCGAGCTCGGCCTCGAGGTCCCGGATATAGCGGCTCAGCGGCGATGTCGCCACGTGCAGCCGCTCGGCCGCCCGACGGAAGTTGAGCTCCTCCGAGAGGGCCAGGAACGCGGCGAGCCGCTCGACTTCCATTCGGCAACTATGCCATATCCAGGGACAATCGATTCCGGGATTGGGCACGCATTGGGCCTTGCCGTGCGGTTGACTCCAGCAGTCGGACTACATGGCTAGGAGTGCAATGACGCACGCGCTGGGAACATCGCCCCGTCCTATCGACTCGCTGCTCGCGCGCCTCCGGGTGCCCGTCATATCCGCGCCGATGCTCATCGTCTCCGGGCCTGAGCTGGTGATTGCGGCCTGCCGCGCCGGGATCCTCGGGTCCTTCCCCACCGCCAATCCCCGCGGCGAGGGCGAGCTGGAGCAGTGGCTCACCCGCATCGAGGATGCACTCGCCCAGGCGCAGGATAGCGGCGAGGCCACAGCTCCCTATGTTCCGAACCTGATCGTGCACAAGTCCAACACCCGCTTGGACTCCGACCTCGCAGCGATCATCGCCCACCGGCCGCCCGTGGTCATCACGAGCGTCGGATCGCCGGCGCACGTCCTGCCGGCGCTGCATGACGCAGGCATCGAGGTCTGGGCCGATGTGGCCAGCGTCAAGCACGCCGAGCGCGCTATGGCGGTCGGCGTCGATGGCCTCATCCTGCTGACGGCCGGCGCCGGCGGCCAGACCGGCTACGCCAATCCCTTCTCCTTCGTGCGGGCGGTGCGCGCGATGTTCGACGGGGTCGTCGTGGTGTCCGGCGGCCAGGCGGACGGCTGGTCGCTGTGGGCGGCCCAGGCCCTGGGGTGCGACCTCGGATACATGGGCACGCGGTTCATCGCCACCCATGAATCCAACGCCCAGCCCGAGCAGCGTCAGATGATCGTCGACAGCGAGCTGGACGACATCCACCTCACCAACGCGCTCGGCAACGGGCTGCAGACCAACATGATGCGCAAGTCCATCGTCGCGGCCGGACTGGACCCCGCCGACTACGGCGTCGAGGCCCGCCCATTCACCGGCATGTCCGGCCTCCCGGGCGACGGCGAGCCCGCACCGGGCCCGAAGCGGTACCGCGACCTCTGGAGCGCGGGCCACTCGGTCTCCGGGGTCAAGGAGATCCTCTCGGTGGCCGAGGTCGTCGATCGCCTCGCTGCGGAATACGAGGAGGCCCGCAGCCGGACGTTCGCTCGCTGACTCACCGATCTTCCTGTCACCGCCGGCTGGGCGGGCGGGACAAACCCCTGGAACAACGCCGTTCTCGAAGGGAACTCATCTCATGCACAGCGGAAGACTGGCCGGGCTGACCGCCGGCGCACTCGCGCTCACCCTGCTCGCGGCCTGCGGCGGCGGCGGCTCATCCGGCGGAGGGGGCAGCGACGAGTTCGAGTCCGCCGATGTCACCGGGATCATCAACGGCGCGCTGCCGACCGACGGCCCGCCGCAGTCCGGCGGCAAGATCGTGATCACCGACCCCAGCGATGCGCCCACTGTCGATCCGCACAAGGCGGCGTCGGCGTACACCCACTTCGGGACCTCCGGGATCGTGTACAGCACGCTCGTCGCCTACAAGTACGGCAAGGACATCCCCTACTACAGCCAGGAGTTCACAGGCGATCTGGCCGAGACCTGGGACCACACCGACGACGGCCTGACCTGGACGTTCAACCTGCGCAAGGGCGTGAAGTGGCAGAACATCGCGCCGGTCAGTGGCCGCGAATTCACCGCAGCCGACGTCAAATGCACAGTCGAGCGCATCCAGACGCTGCCCGGTGTGCAGAAGAACCTGATGGACATCGTGGCCAGCGTCGACGCCACCGACCCGTACAAGGCGATCTTCAAGCTCAAGAGCCCGTACGGCGCACTGGACGAGACGATGGCCAGCTTCTATATGGAGATTCTCCCCTGCGAGGGCACGCGCGGCGAGTTCGATCTTGCACAGCAGGCTATCGGCACGGGCCCTTTCATCCTGCAGAGCTGGGAGCGCAAGGTGAAGCGCACCTACGTCAAGAACCCGGACTACTACGTCGCGGGCAAGCCGTACCTCGATGAGATCGATGTGCTGATCATGTCCGACCCAGCTGCGGCGCTCGCCTCGTTCCGCGCCGGCGGGCTCGATGTCAGCAACGTCAGCGAGACCCTCTACAGCTCGCTGCTCGGCTCCAACCCCGATGTGCCGGTGCGCGTCCAGGAAGGCCTGACCCTCAATGGCATCTTCATGAACGAGAGCATCAAGCCCTTCGACGACGTCCGCGTCCGCAAGGCGATCTCGATGGCCTGGGACCGCGCGGGCATGGGCGATGCCAACTACACCTCATTCACCCTGGCCGGCGCCTACCCCGGGGTCATGCCCGGCTCGCTGACCGACGGCGAGACGAAGGACCTGCGCGCATACGACCCGACGGCGGCCAAGAAGCTGCTGGCCGAGGCCGGCTTCCCGAACGGATTCGATATCGAGCTCACGACCACAGATGGCTGGGGCCCCACGATCACCAACCAGGCGCAGTGGGTCCAGCAGGACCTCAAGGACATCGGCATCAATGTCACGCTGAAGGTGCTCGACTACGCCACGTTCTACACAACCTGGCAGAAGAAGGACTACTCGCTCGGGTACGCGCTGTTCACCGGCTTCCTGACGGTGAACGAGTGGGTCCAGTCGTTCTACCCGACGGCCGGCCCGCGCAACTGGTTCAACATCGATGACCCGAAGCTCAACACCATGATCAAGGCGCAGGAGAGCACGATCGATCCCGACGATCGGGCGAAGAAGCTGCACGAGATCTCGACGTACATCGCCGAGAATGTGTCGAACCCCGTGCTCGGGATGCAGGGCTCGACCCTGCAGATCCAGCAGAGCTGGGTGCACAACATGTATCCGAATCCGGCGTACGCCCGGGCCTGGGCCGCGGACGTCTGGGTGGACGCAGACTCACCCAGCAAGTAGCCGCTGGATCGCTCCACCGTGTGGCCCGTTGCCCGGAACCCGGCGGCGGGCCACACGTGTCGAGTCGGCACGGCTCCGATACGGTCGCTGGATGACCGAGACCGCAGCCTGGAGCACGTGGACCGGCGTGCTCGCTATCGAGGACGAGGCCGCCGCCGACGGGCGATCGATCGAGCCCGGCGCGCTGAACTGGCCGATGATGCCCGTGCCGCTGTTCCGTATGGACGGCAACGAGTCCGAGTACGTCGGCACGATCCTGGAGATCAGCCGAAGCGGCGGCCGCCTGGTGGCCAGCGGCCGCATCGCCGGCTACCGCGAGGGCGCCGTTCT
>JAOPVO010000291.1 GCA_025966155.1 Pseudonocardiales bacterium | reverse complement strand
ATTCGGCAGGATGTGGGCATGACCGCAACGCTGGTGCTCCTCCGTCACGGCGAGAGCGACTGGAACCAGAGGAACCTGTTCACCGGATGGGTCGATGTCGACCTCACCGAGGCCGGTGTCGAGGAGGCCAAGCGCGGCGGCTCGCTGCTGGTCGAGAACGGCCTGCTGCCCGACGTCGTGCACACCTCCCTGCTGCGCCGGGCGATCCGCACCTCCCAGATCGCCCTGGACGCCGCCGACCGGCACTGGATCCCGGTGAAGCGCTCGTGGCGCCTCAACGAGCGCCACTACGGCGCGCTGCAGGGCAAGGACAAGGCGCAGGTGCGCGACGAGTTCGGCGAGCAGCAGTTCATGCTCTGGCGCCGCTCCTACGACCAGCCGCCGCCCCCGCTGGCCGTCGACGACGCCTACAGCCAGGTCGGGGATCCCCGCTACGGCGACCTGCTCGAGACCGTCCCGCGCACCGAGTGCCTCAAGGACGTGGTCGATCGGATGCTGCCGTACTGGTACGACGCGATCGTCCCGGATCTGCGGACCGGCAAGACGGTGCTCGTCGCCGCGCACGGCAATTCGCTCCGGGCGCTGATCAAGCACCTGGACGGGCTGTCCGATGATGCGGTGGTCGGGCTGAATGTGCCCACCGGCATCCCGCTGCTGTACACCCTCGACGACACCACGCTGATGCCGTCCGGGCCGAGCCGCTACCTGGATCCGGCCGCGGCGGCGGCCGCGATCCAGGCCGTGGCCAATCAGGGCAAGAAGTAGGCCCAGACAAAAGAAGACGGCCGGCCCCGCGTCCGGGGCCGGCCGTGCTCCTTGCTCTTCCTGGTGGTGCGGGCAGTGCTGCAGCCAGTGGGCACAGCGTCAGCCAGTGGGCGCAGCGTCAGCCAGTGGGCGCAGCGTCAGCCGGTGATGCCGATCGGGATCGCGGGCTCCGGCATCTGCCCGGTCACGATGAACACCACGCGCCGCGCAACCGACACCGCGTGGTCGGCGTAGCGCTCGAAGTAGCGGCCCAGCAGCGTCAGGTCGATCGCGGTCTCGATGCCGCGGTCCCACGTCGGGGTCAGCAGCAGCGTGAACAGCTTGCGATGCAGCGCGTCCATCGAGTCGTCCTCGAGCTCGATCGCCCGGGCCAGCGCGATGTCCCGGCCGTCGAGCACCTGCGCCACCTTGTCGACCTGCGACATCGCGACCTCGCTCATCTGGGAGATGACATCGCGCAGGTCGTTGGGCACCGCGCAGTCCGGGTAGCGCAGCCGCGCGACCTTGGCGATGTGCAGCGCGAGGTCGCCCATCCGCTCCAAATCGGAGTTGATGTGCAGCGTGGTGACCAGTGTGCGCAGATCCGTCGCGACCGGCTGCTGGCGGACCAGCAGCTGGAAGGTGCGCTCCTCGATGTCGTTGCGGAGGGCGTCGATCGCGACGTCGTCGCTCATGACGCGCTCGGCGACGGCGAGGTTCTGGTCGAGCAGCGCGTGGCTGGCCCGCTCCATCGCCGCGGCGACCAAGTGGGTCATGGCGATCAGCGAGGCGCCGATCGAGTCGAGTTCATCGTGGTACAGGTCGCGCACGGGTCGTCCGATCGCAAGGGCGGGTGAGCGCCGCTGTCATGACTCCCACGAGACTAGGCGGGCCCGGCAGGCGCTACTGCCCGCCGAGGTGAACAAACGGGGACGGCCCCGTGAACAGTGACCGCGCCGGGCGCTCGCGGTCCGGCTCGCCTACCACCGCGCACGTACGATCCGGTCGTGGTCCTCGCAGTACTGCTCACGGCGGCGGCATTCGGCGTCCTCGGGCTCGTCGTGGGTGCTCTGGCGACGCGGCGATCCCAGGGTGACGCCCGGTCCGGCGCCCGCTCCGGCGACCGGTCGTTCGAAGGCTCCGCTGCAGCCGGCGCGGCCGATCCGATCGACCACGGCGCGCTGTCGTCGCTGGTGATCGACTCCCTCGACCTCGGCGTCGCGGTCATCGACTCCGACTACGCGGTCCGCATAGCCAACCCCGCTATCCGACGCTTCGAGCTCGTCGTGGGCACCTGGGTCGATCCGCGGGTGGTGGAGCTGCTGTCGCTGGCCCGCCGCACCGGTGTCGTCCAGCGCCGGGAGCTCGATGTCGCCCCCGCTCACCGCAGCCAGGATGGCCGGGCCGTCGGCATCTCCGCGGTGCCGCTGCACGATCACTCGGTTGCGCTGCCGGCCGGGCGCACCGACTACGACGATGGATCGGTCGCTGTCATCGTCGTCGACATCACCGACGCCCGGCGGCTCGAGGCGGTGCGGCGGGATTTCGTGGCCAATGTGTCGCACGAGCTGAAGACCCCGGTCGGCGCGCTGTCGCTGCTGGCCGAGACGCTCTTCACCGCCGCCGACGACCCCGAGGCCGTGGCGCACTTCGCCGCGCAGGTCCAGCGCGAGAGCACCCGCCTGAGCGCCGTGGTTGCCGAGCTGATCGAGCTGTCCCGCCTCCAGGGCGCCGAGCCGATGCTCTCGGTCGAGCGCGTCCCGGTGCGCAAGCTCATCGACGCCACGCTCGACCGCGCCCGCGTGGCGGCCGATACCGCCGGGATCACCCTCGTGGCCGCCGATCCGGGCGACGCCGCGGTCACCGGCAGCGAGCGCCAGCTGGTGACAGCGCTGGGCAACCTGATCGACAACGCGATCGCGTACTCAAGCGAGGGCACCCGGGTGGTGCTGGCCGTGCGGACCAATCCGGCCGACGACCATTCCGTCGGCCTCGCCGGGCCATGGGTCGAGATCTCAGTCAGCGATCAGGGCGTCGGCATCGCCGAGGGCGACCTCGAGCGCGTCTTCGAGCGCTTCTACCGCGTCGACCCGGCTCGCTCGCGCGCCACCGGCGGCACCGGCCTGGGCCTCGCCATCGTCAAGCACATCGTCGCCAACCATGGCGGGACGATCACCGTGTGGAGCGTCGAAGGCGCCGGCTCCACGTTCACCATCCGCTTGCCCCGCTCGGGCGCTGAGCCGCCGCCCGCCCCGGCGGGCTCCCCGACATCGACGCACCTGTCGCGATCCAGCCGAGCCCAGGCAGATCGAACTGCCGCCGATCGCCCCGCAACCGCGGGCGCGCCGGCCTTGCACGTGAAAGGAACCGCGTGACCCGCCTGCTTGTGGTCGAGGATGAGAAGTCGTTCTCAGATGCGTTGTCCTACGTCCTCACCAAGGAGGGCTTCGACGTCGCCGTCGCAGCCACCGGCCCGGCCGCGCTGGAGAGCTTCGACCGCACCGGCGCCGACCTCGTCCTGCTCGACCTGATGCTGCCGGGACTGTCCGGCACCGAGGTCTGCCGCGCGCTTCGGGCCCGGTCGGCCGTTCCGATCATCATGGTCACCGCCCGCGACAGCGAGGTCGACAAGGTGGTCGGCCTCGAGCTCGGCGCCGACGACTACGTCACCAAGCCGTACTCGACGCGCGAGCTCATAGCCCGGATCCGCGCGGTCCTACGCCGCGGCGGCGAGATCGACGATGTCTCCGACGCCACCATCGAGGCCGGCCCGGTCCGGATGGACGTCGAGCGGCACGTGGTCACCGTCGGCGGAGAGGGGATTGCCCTGCCGCTGAAGGAGATCGACCTGCTCGAGCTGCTGCTGAGAAACTCCGGGCGTGTGCTCACGCGTGGGCAGCTGATCGATCGGGTGTGGGGCGCGGACTACGTCGGGGACACGAAGACCCTCGACGTCCACGTGAAGCGGCTGCGGGCGAAGATCGAGCCCGACCCGGCCAACCCCGTCCACCTGATCACCGTGCGCGGGCTGGGCTACAAGTTCGAGTCCTGACCCGCCGCCCACAGCCCGTCGCCCCGACGACCGCGCGACCGGTTCAGCGAGATTGCGCGGCGACGGTCTCGGCGATCTGCTGCGCCTCCACCGTCGCCGGATGCGGCGCGACCAGCCCGCCGGCCAGGCGAGCGTCGGCCAGGCGGACCAGCTCGGCGTACGCGGCGGGGCCGATCAGCCCGGTCAGCTCGGCGCTGTTCGACCGATACACCGGCTCTGCGCCGATGTGCGCCTCCGGCGACGACGTGCACCACCAGTGCAGGTCGTGGCCGCCCTCGCCCCAGCCGCGGCGGTCGAACTCCGAGAGGCTCGACACCAGGATGCGGGTGCCGTCGGGGCGATCGACCCACTCCTGCTCCCGGCGCTGCGGCAGCTGCCAGCAGACCTCGGGCTTGGTGTCGACTATCGAGCGGCCGGTTCGCATAGCCAGCACATGCAGCGCGCACCCCTCGCCGGCGGCGAACCCGGGGCGGTTGAGGAAGATGCAGGCGCCGTCGACGGTGCGGGTGCGCCTGCGGTCCTCGTCGTCGCCGACGGAATCCTTGACGACCAATCCGCGCTTCCGCCCCACATCGCGCAGCTGCCAGTCCTCGGCGGTGAGATCCTTAGCTTGCTTGCGAACGCGCTGCTCGTCGTCCTCGTCGGAGAAGAACGCGCCGTGGCTGCAGCAGCCGTCGCTCTCGCGGCCCTCGATGACGCCGCGGCAGCCGCGGCCGAAGATGCAGGTCCAGCTCGAGCACAGCCAGGTCAGGTCGGCGCGGATGAGGTGCTCGTCATTGGCCGGATCGATGAACTCGATCCACTCCCGGGTGATGTCCAGCGGGGTCTCCGGGACCGGCGCGGTGATCATCGGCAGCGGGGGGAGGGGCACGCGCGGAAGCCTACGGCCGCGGGGGCCTGTCCGAGGGGATCGGTGCGAGCGGGACACCCGGCGGCGATAGTCTCGCGCGCATGCGGCTGGGTGTGCTCGATGTCGGCTCGAATACCGTCCACTTGCTGGTGGTCGACGCCCATCGCGGCGCCCAGCCGGTGCCGGCTATGTCCAGGCGGACGGTACTGCGCCTGGCCGAGCACCTGGATCGGCGCGGCGACATCACCCGCCGCGGGGCCGACGCCCTGGTCGACGCGGTGCGCACCGCCCAGGTGCAGGCGGACGAGCTGCAGTGCGACGAGATGCTGGCGTTCGCCACGTCCGCCGTCCGCGATGCCGGCAACAGCGCCGATGTGCTGGAGCGGGTGCGCCTCGAGGCCGGCGTCAAGCTCGAGGTGCTGGCCGGCGAGGACGAATCGCGACTGACCTTCCTCGCGGTGCGGCGGTGGTTCGGATGGAGCGCCGGGCGCCTGCTGGCCCTCGATATCGGAGGGGGATCGCTGGAGCTGGGCAGCGGCGAGGACGAGGACCCATCGGTGGCGATCTCCGTCCCGCTCGGCGCCGGGCGGCTGGCCCGCGAGCGGCTCGGCGCGGAATCGGTCGGTCCGGGCGCCGTCCCCAAGACCGGCCGCGGCGCGGGGCGGTTCGACGAGGCCGCGGTGGCGGCGCTGCGCGTCTACGTCCGCGAGCAGCTGCGGGGCCCGGCCCGGCTGCTGCTGGCCGAGGGGCGCCCCGATCACGCCGTGGCCACCAGCAAGACGCTCCGCTCGCTGGCCCGCCTCGCCGGCGCCGCCCCGTACGGCGAGGGCCCGCGGGTCAAGCGCGTGCTCACCGCACAGGGCATTGCGCAGATCACGGCATTCATCGAGCGGATCGACCCGGCCCACCTCGCGGAGCTTCGCGGCGTCAGCCCGGATCGGGCCCATCAGATGCTCGCCGGCGCGATCGTCACCCAGACGGCCATGGAGCTGCTGGATCTCGACGAGCTGGAGATCTGCCCGTGGGCGCTGCGCGAGGGCATCATCCTGCGCCGCCTCGACTGGCTGCACGGCGGCGGTCCCACGGCCTGAGCCAACCCGACCCGGCCTGAACCAGGCTGAACGCCGAACTCGTGGTCAGAGTCTGTCGCCCAGCGACAGACCATGGCCAAAAGTTCGGGGTTCAGGTGGGCGACCTAGGCTCCCGGGCATGACAACACTGGCCATCATCGGCGCGGGCAAGCTCGGCGGCGCGGTCCTCGCAGGCGTCGCCCGATCGGGGTGGCCCCTCACCGAGCTCTGCATCGTCGAGGCCGACCCGACCCGCGGCGCGCAGCTGGCCCAGGAGTACGGCGTCCCGGTGCTGTCCGACATCGCCACCGCCGTCACGCTGGCCGATGCGCTGCTGATCGCGGTCAAGCCCGCCGATACCGCTGCCGTCGCCGACGAGGTCCGAGCGGCCGTGACGCCCGGATCCCTGCCGCCGCTGGTCATCTCGGCGGCCGCCGGCATCGCCACGGCCGCCTACGAGGCCCGCCTGCCGACCGGCTCGGCTGTCGTCCGGGTCATGCCCAACACCCCGGCCTTCGTCGGCGAGGGGATGAGCGCGGTGAGCCCGGGCGCCCACGCCACCCGCGCGCACATCGACATCGCCCGGCGGATCTTCGGCGCGGTGGGGCAGGTCATCGAGGTGCCGGAGGACCAGCAGGACGCGGTCACGGCGATCTCCGGCTCCGGCCCGGCCTATGTGTTCCTGGCGGCCGAGGCGCTGATCGCCGCCGCCATCGATCTGGGCCTGTCGCCCGAGCACGCCCGGACGCTGGTCGTGCAGACCGTGGTGGGCGCCGGGGTCATGCTGCGCGACTCCGGCGACGATGCGGCGACGCTGCGGGCGGCGGTCACCAGCCCGGGCGGCACCACCGCCGCGGCGCTGGCCGCCTTCGAGGCC
>JAOPVO010000281.1 GCA_025966155.1 Pseudonocardiales bacterium | reverse complement strand
CGTCCATCGCGCAGGAGCCGACCGCCGCGACTGTCGCCGATTGGGTTCGGGCGATGCGCGCCGAGCTGCTCGGCGGCTGAGCACGAGTGCTGGACTTGCCGGTGGCGCGGCCGTCGCGCGCGATCCGGGCCCGCACCAGCGCCGTCATCGAGACGGGCGGGGTGCTTCGGGAGCTTCGGTGCGAGCCACCGCTGACCCTGCGCCGCGTGTACGGCGACGCCGACGAGTGCGCGCTGTGCCTGGTCGGGACTGCGGCTGGCCCGCTGCCGGGTGACGATCTGGTGCTGTCGCTGGACGTTGGCCTCGATGCTCGCGCCAGCCTCACCTCGGCCGGCGCCAGCATCGCGCTGGGCCGCCCCGGCGGGCGGGTGGCGCGCCTGCGAACCGATGCAGGCATCGCCCCGGGCGGCTGGCTGCGGGCCGCGCCGCCGCCGCTGATCGTCACGAGCGGCGCGCACCTGGAGACGACGGTGTCGATCCGCCTCGCGGCCGGCGCATTCGTGCACTGGCAGGAGATGGTGGTCCTGGGCCGCGCCGGGGAGACCGGCGGCAGTCTGCGCATGCGGTGGGACGTGACGTGCGATGGCCTGCCGCTGCTGCGCCAGACCATCGATCTTGCCGATCCGGCGCTGGCGGACTGGCCCGTGATGCTGCACCGGGGGCGCGTCCTCGCGACGGTGCTGCTGGCCGGGCCGCAGGTGCCGGCCCGCACGATCGTGGCGTCGCCGCGGGCCACTGCCGCGCGACTGGCTGAGGACGCCGTCCTGATCACCGTGCTCGACGACGACGCGCAGAGCGCGCAGAGCCAGGTCGACGAGCTGGTTGCCCAGTTGCTCGGCTGATTCCGCGGGTACCCTCGCGCCAGCACGGAAGGGGCCCGCGGTGAGCATCGAGCCAGTGTCGAACTCCAAGCTGCCGGACAGCACCCCGCTGCCCCCGGTGGCTGATGAGGCGTTCGATCGATTCGCGCAACTGGTGCGCAAAGTCCTCGATGTGCCGGTCGCGCTGGTGTCGCTGGTCGATATCAACCAGCAGGTCTTCCCCGGCGCCAGCGGCCTGCCCGCCGATGTCGACGAGGCGCGCTCGACGCCGTTATCGCATTCGTTCTGCCAGCACGTGGTGACCAGCGCCGGCCCGCTGGTCATCCCCGACGCGAGGCTGGACGCGCTCGTGTCGGACAACCCCGCGGTCCGCGATCTCGCGGTGGTCGCCTACGCCGGCATGCCGCTGACCGATACCAGCGGGCGGGTGATTGGCTCGCTCTGCGCGATCGACCACGAGCCGCGGGCCTGGACCGCGAGCGAGCTGGCCCTGCTCGCCGATCTCGCCGCCGCCTGCTCGTCGGAGCTGCACGTGCGGGAGTTCGCGAGCCGGGCGGCCGAGGCGTACTCGCGCACCCGGGTCCTGGTCGAGCTGTCGCAGTCCCTTGCCGCGGCCACGACGATCGCCGAGGTGTCCGATGCCGTGGCCGAGCTCTCCACGCGCCGCCTCGGCGCCAGCTACGCCGCGCTGGCCCTCCTGGACGAATCCGGCCAGAGGCTCAGCTACCGCGATGCGCCCTTCCTGCCGGTGGTGGCGCAGGCCGGCTACAGCGTCGATGCGGCCACGCTGTCCGGTGTTGCCGTCCGGAGCCGCATGCCGCAGTTCAGCCGGAATCTCGTGGAGCTGGCCCGCTACGGCCCGTCGGCCGTGCCGGCCGCCGAGGCCGCGGGCGCGCAGTCGGTCGCCTGCGTTCCCCTGCTTGTCGGCTCCCAGGTGCTCGGGACGCTGACGCTGTTCTGGGCCCAGGCCGACCGCCCCGACGGCGACGACCAGGCCATTGTGCTCAGCCTGGCCGGGTACGCGGCCCAGGCCGTGCACCGGGCCGAGCTGCTGGCGGGCCGGCGCACAGCGGCCCGGATCCTGCAGGACGCGCTGATGCCGAGCCTCCCGGAGGCGCCGGGGTTCGAGCTCGCCGGGCGCTACGAGCCTGCGCACGAGTCCGACCAGGTCGGCGGCGATTGGTACGACGCGTTCGTGCCCGCCGAGGGCGAGAACGGGATGCTGACGGTGTCGGTGGGCGATGTGGCCGGCCACGACACCGCGGCCGCTGCGGTCATGGGCCAGGTGCGGGCGTCGTTGCGCGCGCTGCTGATCGATCGCCCCGGCCGGCCCGGCATCGTGCTCGAGCGACTGGATAGGGTACTCACTACCGAGCGGTCCGCGCGGCTGGTGACGGCGATCGTGGCCACCTTCGCCCCGTGCTCCGGCGGCACGCAGGTCACCTGGTCGAATGCCGGCCATCTGCCCCCCTTGCTGGTGGCGCCCGGGCAGGAGCCGCGATTCCTTCGCGCGGAGCCCAATCCGATGCTTGGGCTGGGCCCGGCCTGGACGCGCGGCGAGCACACCGCCTTCGTGCCGGCGGGCGCCACCGTGCTGCTGTTCACCGACGGCTTGGTGGAGCGGCGGGACGAGTCCATCGAGGACAGCCTGGATGCGCTCGCCCGGATGGTCGGCGCGCTCGGGGATCTCCCGCTGGACGAGCTGCTGGACCGGATCATCGGGACATCGCTTGCCCGCGGGCACGACGACGACACCGCGCTGTTCGGGATCCGGGTCCGGTAGCGGCCTACCAGCCCTGACTGCCCGGTATCCCCTTGAACGGCCCAACGACGTCGTCGGTGATCCACCCCGCGTAGAACCCGCCCTCCTGCGGCCGGGCCTGCTCGCCGTCCACGAAGCACTCGAGCACGGCCGGGTCGAAGGCGAGGTAGCCGGCTATGGACTCGAAGCCGCGGGAGGGCGACTCGTAGGACCATGCGGCGCCGGCGGCGATCCGGTCCGGGCCGACGACATCCCAATACGTCGCCTGCCCCTTCCATTCGCACCAGGTCGGCCGGGTGCCCGAGGGCCGCAGCGTTCCGGCGGCGACATCGGCCCGCGGCACGTACCAGGTCGGCGGGTGGCTGGTCTCGAGGACGCGGAAGGCCGCGGTGGACTCGGCGACGGCGGCGCCGCCCGATCGCACGACGATCAGCCGGGTCGAGGGCAGGCAGGCCGGCGGGCGCGGGTAATCCCACACCGACTCCTGGCCCGGTCCAGGGACGATGGGCTGCGGGGTGCTCGCGAAGCGGAAGGCCATGGCACCCATCGTGCCCGGATCGGCCCGCGCGCCACCGGGTCGCGCACACTCTGAACAGCGGGTGAACGGCGCCCGGCGGGCCGGCGCCCAGGGTCGCCTAGTCCGCTCGGGCCCCCCGCCGTCCGGGATACTCGGGCCGTGACCAGCGATCTCTCCGACCCGTCCGCTCCCAACGCCGCGGCGCACGACCCGTCGCTCGATGATGGGCATTTCGGCGGGATCCGGGTGCCCCGCCTGGGCGAGGACGCGACCGGCTGGACGCTGGACGCGAATGACGAGTCCTCCGATGACCGCACGGTGATCACGCCCGGCGGCAAGCGCATCGCCACGTGGCGCGAGGGCTATCCGTATACCGCGCTGATGACCCGCAAGGAGTACGAGGGCAGCAAGCGCTCCCTGCAGATCGAACTGCTGAAGCTGCAGAGCTGGGTCAAGGAGTCCGGGCAGAAGGTGGTGCTGCTGTTCGAGGGCCGCGACGCCGCCGGCAAGGGCGGCACGATCAAGCGCTTCACCGAGCACCTGAATCCGCGCGGAGCCCGCGTCGTCGCGCTGGAGAAGCCGTCCGAGCGCGAGCGCACGCAGTGGTATTTCCAGCGCTACATCCAGCACCTGCCCGCCGCCGGGGAGATCGTGCTGTTCGACCGGTCCTGGTACAACCGCGCCGGTGTCGAGCGGGTCATGGAGTTCTGCTCTCCGAGTGAGTACCTGGAGTTCATGCGCCAGGCGCCGGACCTCGAGCGGATGCTCGTGCGCAGCGGCGTCAAGCTGATCAAGTTCTGGTTCTCCGTCTCGCAGGCCGAGCAGCGCACCCGGTTCCTCGCCCGCGAGCTCGACCCCGTCCGTCGGTGGAAGCTCAGCCCGATGGACCTCGCCTCCCTCGACCGGTGGGACGACTACACCGAGGCCAAGGAGGCGATGTTCTTCTATACCGACACCGCCGACGCGCCGTGGACGGTCATCAAGAGCAACGACAAGAAGCGGGCCCGCGTCGGGGCCCTGCGCCACGTGCTGCACACTCTGGACTACACCGACAAGGATCTCGATCTGGTCGGCGCGCCCGACCCGCTCATCGTGGGCCCGGCCTCGAAGGTGTTCGAAAAGGGCGAGAGCACCACCCGGCTGTTCCCGCGCCTCTAGCCCCCGCAGGAGAGCCTCAGCATGTCCGACTCGAAGGTGATCGGCGTCGGCATCATCGGCGCCACCCCCGACCGCGGCTGGGCGGCGACGACGCACATCCCGGCGCTGCGCACCCGTCCCGAGTACGAGCTGCGGGCGGTGGCCACCAGCCGCCGCGAATCCGCGGATGCCGCAGGCCGGGCGTTCGCGGTCCCGTCCTACGACGACTATCGCGAGCTGATCGCCCGCGACGACGTCGATCTGGTCGTCGTGTCGGTCAAGGTGCCCATGCATCGCGAGCTGGTCAGCGCTGCCCTCAACGCCGGCAAGTCGGTGTTCTGCGAGTGGCCGCTGGGCGCATCGCTCGATGAGGCGCTCGCGCTTTCGGAACTCGCGCAGGCCCGCGGCGCCCGCACCATGATCGGGCTGCAGGGTCGTAGTTCGCCGGCTATCAATTACGTCCGCGACCTCGTCGCCGACGGGTATGTCGGCGAGGTCCTGTCGACGACGATGGTGGTGTCGGCGATGGTCGGCGACGGCATCGATATCGCCAACGCCTATCTGGTCGACCGCGGCAACGCGGCCAACCTCCTGACCGTGACGCTCGGCCACAACGCCGACATCATGGCCTACTGCCTGGGCGAGTTCGAGGAGCTCTCGGCGCGTCTGGACGTGCGGCGCCCGACGGTCACGATCAACCAGACCGGCGAGGTGATCCCTCGGACGTCCCCGGATCAGGCGGCGATCGTGGCGCGACTGGGCGGCGGTGCGACGGCGACGCTGCACTTCCGCGGCGGGCTCGGCAATGGCTCGGACTTCGACTGGCAGATCAACGGCACCGAGGGCGACCTCCGGGTGACCGTCGAAGGCGGCAGCCCGCCGGTCGCGGTCACGGTGGTGCGCGGCGGCAAGTCCGGGCAGGGCCTGGCCGATCTGCCGATCCCTGCGTCGTACACCGACGGCGTGGGCGAGGGCTCGGTCGGCGTGCAGAATGTCGCGGCGCTGTACGAGAAGTTCGCCGCGGATCAGCGCGATGGCACGCGCACCGCGCCCAGCTTCGAGACGGCAATCACCCGTCACCGGCTCATCGCCGCCATCGAGGAGTCGGCGCGGACTGGGGTGCGCCAGACCGTCGGCTAGCGTTGGCCGCGTGCCTGATGCGTCGCGCCTCGATCCGGGATTCGTCCCGGACCCGTTGGACTACCCGTTCGCGCCGGCAACAGCGTCCGGGATGCTGCTCGACGACCACGTCGCGCCGCTGAGGCTGGTGGCCGGGCGCTCGACCGGCGATGGACTCGTGCGCCTGGACGTCGGCGCCCTTGCGCTCGACGAAGTCCTGCGCTCGCGCGGGCTCGCCGCCTGCGCCGACCGGACGCTGGTCGTGGCGGTCGGCTCCAATGCCGCGCCATCGGTGCTGCTGCGCAAGTTCCACCGCGCGGGCGCCAGCACCGTCGTGCCGCTGCTTACCTGCACCGCGACCGGGATCGGGCTCGGCTACTCCGCGCACGTCAGCAAGCAGGGCTTCGTCGCGGCGACGCCGTTCGCCGATCCCGCTTCGACTGGGACGCTGGTCGGCTCGCTGCTGGACGACGAGCAGCTCGACGCGCTGGATCGCACGGAGCCGAACTACCGCCGGCTGCTGCTGTCGGCCCACGACTACCCGCTCGTGATCGACGGCAGCGGGGAGCGCCCGTCGCAGTGGTCGGTGTACGAGTCGATCCATGGTGTGCTGTGCATTGACGGCGCGCCTGTGCACCTCGGAACGCAGCGCGGCCTCCACGCTCAGCTATCCGCTGTGGCCGGCATCGACGCGGTTGCCGGGCTGGGCTCGGACCCGATCTCGGCGCTGGCCCGGCTTCAGCAGGAGCCGGTGCGCGATGCGCTCAAGGCCCACTGGCGCGCGGCCGGCCACGCCGCCCCGTCCAACCTCGTCGGAACCGCCTAAGTTTCATCGCGGGAAGGCGCGAGGGGGCTAGCCCCAGGCGAGGCCGGGCGCGGGGGCGTCGTCGGCCAGGATCTCGCCCTCGATCAGCCCGTACGGGCGATCCGCGGCGAAGTAGACCTCGTTGCTGTTCTCCAGCCCGAACGGCGCGAGGTCGACCAGGAAGTGGTGCTTGTTCGGCAGCGCCAGGCGGACCTCGCAGACCTCGGGGACCGCGGCCATGATGGCCTCGCCGATCGCGAAGATCGTCTGCTGGAGGGAGTAGCTATAGGTCCCGGCGAAGGCCTCGAGCAGCGCGGCCCGCGCATCGAGGTAGGCCTTGGCCCAGTCGAGGGAGTCCAGGGCATCGGGGCGGAACCGCCAGAGCGCGCTGACCTGGGTGGCGAGGATCCGGTCGGTCGTCGGCGGCAGCGTCGTGTACGGATCGTCGATGAAGCCCCAGAACTCGGAGTCGGTCGAGTTCATCACGACCATGTCCTTGACGCCGGACACGATCGATAGCCCCTCGGCCTCGTCCTGGATCGCGATCGTCGTGCGGGTCTCGCTGCCATTGCGCACGAACGAGTGCCCGGTGGACCCGATCCGGTCCCACCCGTACTCGTCGACCTCGACGCGCGCCCGGGCGATCGTCGGCTGGCTGGTCACGAAGTGCTCGGCCAGCGCGCGGGCGTACGCCTCGGTCTCCAGCGGGCCATGGCTCTTGGCGAAGGCGTACGCGGTGTTCTTCTGCGTATCGGTGGCGAGCACGGCGGAGTTGTCGCCAGTGCGGTACACCGCGTCCATCTCGCCCGACAGGCTCATGGACACATTCCGGTCCAGCACATGGTGCATGGCGCCATCGCGGCGCACGCTGACCACCCGGACCTCGGCCTTGCCGTACCGGTTGAACCCCAACGTCGCCATCGCCGCCGCCTCTCGTTCTAGCCTGAGGGGTCAGGCTAGAACGAGAATGTTGCGGCGGCGTTGACGGGATCGCCCGGTCGTCGTTCCGGTTGGCCGCAGAGCGGTCAGTCGATCAGCGCAAGCGCCGGCAGCGTCAGGAACGCGGCGAAGTCGTCGTCGAGGGCAACCCGCTGGAACAGCTGCGCCGCCTCGTCGTAGTGACCGGTCGCGAAGGCCTCCGCGCCGATCTCCGCCTCGATGGCCGAGAGCGTCTGCTCGACGATGGCCTGCACGAGCGCCTCATCGGTGGTGGCGCCGGTGTCGGCCAGGACCACCGAGCTGTGCACCCACTGCCAGATCTGCGAGCGGGAGATCTCGGCCGTGGCCGCGTCCTCCATCAAGTTGTGGATGGCCACGGCCCCGAGGCCGCCGACCCACGCGGCCAGGTAGCGCAGCGCCACGTCGATGTTGGCCCGGAGGCCCGCCTCGGTGACATCGCCTGTGACCCCGGACAGATCGATGAGCGACGCGGCGTCGGGGACGACGTCCTCGCGCATCCGGTCCATCTGGTTGGGCTTGTCGCCCAGAGCCGCGTCGAACACCTCGCGGCAGATCGGGACGAGGTCCGGGTGCGCGACCCAGGAGCCGTCGAAGCCGTCGCCGACCTCGCGGGTCTTGTCGCCGCGGACCGCGGCCAGCGCGCGCTCGTTGACCTCGGCGTCGCGCCGCGAGGGGATGAAGGCAGCCATCCCGCCGATGGCCTGCGCGCCGTGCGTGTGGCAGGCCCGCACAAGCTGCTCGGTGTAGGAGCGCATGAACGGCGACATCATCGTGATGGCCGCGCGGTCGGGCAGCACGAAGGCCGGCCCGGCGTCGCGGAAGTACTTGATGATGCTGAAGAGGTAGTCCCAGCGGCCGGCGTTCAGGCCCGCGGCGTGATCGCGGAGCTCGTAGAGGATCTCCTCCATCTCGAACGCCGCGGGGATGGTCTCGATGAGGACGGTGGCACGGACGCTGCCGTGCTCGATGCCCAGGGCCGCCTCGGCCGTGGTGAACACGTCGTTCCAGAGCCGCGCCTCGAGGTGGCTCTCCATCTTCGGCAGGTAGAAGTACGGGCCCTTGCCGCGGGCGATCAGCTCGGCGGCATTGTGGAAGAAGTACAGGCCGAAGTCGATGAGCGCGCCGACGGTGGGCTTGCCGTCGACCAGCAGGTGCCGATCGTCGAAGTGCCAGCCGCGCGGGCGCATGACGATCGTCGCCAGCGGCGCATCGGTGCGCAGTGTGTACTCGCGGCCCTCGGCGTTGGTGAAGCTGATCGTCTCGCGGACGGCGTCGAATAGGGTGATCTGGCCGCCGATGACATTGCGCCAATGCGGGGTGTTGGCGTCCTCGAGGTCGGCCAGCCAGATCTTGGCGCCGGAGTTGAGCGCGTTGATCGCCATGCGGCGCTCGGTCGGGCCGGTGATCTCGACGCGGCGGTCCATCAGCGCGGGCGGCACGGGGCCGACCTTCCAGTCGCCGCCGCGGATGTGCGCGGTCTCGGGCAGGAAGTCCAGCTTCCCCGTGCGGGCGACCTCCTCGCGCTTGGCCGTGCGGCGCTCGATCAGTTCGTCCCGGGTGGCCCCGTACTGCCTCTGGAGCATCGCCACGAACTCCAGCGCCTCGGGGGTGAGGATCTTCTCCTGGCCCTCGATGGACGGGCCGACAACCTCGACGGACGGGCTCATCGCGATCTCCTCTTCTGCGGTTCGAGTCCGAGCTCTTCTGTGAGTTCCGACGAACAACCGTCGCATCCCCGGCCGGCGACGGCTAGGGCGGGCCGACGATAGAAACGTCGTTCCCCCTCGTGCGGATATTCTGCCGTTCGCCCTACTGCAGGTGCGCGGGGACCCTGAGGCGATCGAGCTCGGCCCGGCTCAGGCCGGTCGAGCCGGTGACCTCGGACGCGTCCACGGCGCCGCAGTCCAGCCCCCGGCAGAGATAGCCCGCGAGGGCCTGTGCCGTGGCCGGCTCGTCGAGCACGCCGCTGGATGCGCCGTCGAGGTATCGCCGGAGCCGGTCCGCCGCCGGGGCCAGGCCCGATCGGTAGAATGCATAGGTGGCTGCGTACCGGGTCGGCAGCTGCGCCGGGTGCAGGTCCCACCCCTGGTAGAAGCCGCGCTCCATGCTCCGCCGGACGAGTCGGGCGTGGAGGGCCCAGCCGGCGTGCACCTGGGCGGTGTCCCCGACGGGCAGGATATTCGTCGAGCCGTCCGAGAGCGCCACGCCGGTGCCGGCCGCGGCGACCTGCATGACGGCCTTGGCGTAGTCCGCGGCCGGGTGCTCCATGCTCTGATAGGCCGCGGAGATCCCGGCAGCGGCGGAGTAGTCGTAGGTGCCGTAGTGCAGCCCGGCGCATCGCCCGGCCGCGGCGCCGATCATCTGCGCCACCATCGCCGTGCCGTCCGCGGCCAGGATCGCCTGCGTGGTCTCGACCTGGATCTCGAATCGCAGGCTATGGGCTGCGAGGTCGTAGCCGTCCTCCAGCTGCTCGCAGAGGGCGACCATGGCGTCGATCTGCGCGACGGCCGTCACCTTGGGCAGGGTGATGACGAACCCGTCGGGGACGCCGGCACCCGCCAAGGCCGCGACGATCGTCTCGAGCGAGCGGATCGAGCGGGCCCGGCTCTGCGGCTCGAGGCTCTTGATGCGGAAGCCGACGAACGGCGGCCGGATCCCGGCATCGTCCAGCTCGAGCAGGATCGCCACCGCCGCAGCGGCGTCAGCGTCCTCCTGCTCGTCCGAGCGCATGCCATAGCCGTCCTCGAGGTCGACGCGCAGGTCCTCGATCGGCTCGCGCGCCAGCTTCGCCCGCGTGCGGGCCACGACCTCGTGGGCATCGTCCGGGCCCACACCGGCCAGCGTGGCGAACGCGACGGGATCGGGGGCGTGCGCATCGAGCGCGGCCAGGGCGCCGTCGCCCCAGGTGCGCACTGATGCCGCATCGAGGCGATCCGCCGGGACGTAGGCAGTGTGCACCGGCACCCGCCGGAGGACAGCGCCCGGATACCGCTGGGCGCGCTGCACGTCCGATGGGCCCAGCGCCTGGTCGAGCCGCTCGAGGAACCGAGCCGACAGCACGCTCACGTCATCAACGTGCCGGCGATGAGCTCGGCGATGCCGGGATCGGCGTAGCCCGTGGCCCAGGCCCCGATGTCCGGCGCCGGGGCCCCGCTCTCGGCGAGCACCGCCGCGGCGCGCTCGGGCGGGACCGCGTCGAGCCACCGCTGCACGAGCGGCCCGCGGGCGCTGGGCGCGACCTCGCCGTGCAGCCGCAGCCGGGCCACGCCGCCGTCGGGGTAGATGTCCAGTCGAACGTGGGTGAGCTCGCTGTCGTCGGCGATGCGCAGGCGGTGCTGGGTGTCCGGCTGCAGCCGCACGCGCGGCAGGACGGTCCGCCACGCATCATCATCGGCGATGTCGGACCGCCGGGCGTCTATGCCGCGAAGCGCCGCCCACCCCGGTGCATTGCCGACGAAGTAGGACGTGTCGATGATCGCGTCGTGCAGGATCCCGGGGGCGGCAAGCTCGACGGTCACCCAGTCGTTGCCATCATCGCGGCGGCGCGCGGTCTCCCAGCCATCGGACATCACCGAGGCCAGGCCGGGGGAGATCAGGTTGCTCGGGGAGCTGTAGAACATGTTGCTGCAGGCGGTGATCCGGCCGCCGTTGGTCAGCGCCGCGAGGTCGATGCGGCCGCCGAGGAACCGCGGGTCGGCCAGGACCTCGCCGTGGACGCGCAGGCGCGCGACGCCCCCGTCTGGGTGGATCGTGAGCCGGATATGCGTCGCGGCCTGGTTGTGCTTGACGAGCACCACATTGGCGGCATGGCCCCGGAGCGGCTCGCGCGTTGCCAGTGGCGTCCAGGTGGCCTCGAGCAGCTCCTGAGCCGATGGATAGCCGAAGACCGTCGCGGCCTCCAGCGACGCGAACGGCGGGTAGTTGCCCTTGAACCACGAGGTATCGACGACGATGGCCCGGACGAGCCCGGGGCAGCCCAGGCGCACGATCACGGAGTCGTCGCCGGGCTCGCGCCGGCGCCGGGTCTCCCAGCCGTCGTAGACCTTGCCGCGGTAGTTGAACTCCAGCGGATCGTGGATCGAGGGCCCGGCCGTGATCAGGTTCTCCCGCGCGGCGTAGAACTCGTCGTTCGACCAGGCCACCGAGCCCCCGAGCGCGCGCCCGGCGAGGTCCGGCAGCGCCAGCGCCGCGCGCTCGTCGTCGGCGGGGTTGTCGTCGGCGCGCTTGTTGTCGGCGAGGTCGCCGAGGGCTGCTCCGAGATCGATGCCGCTGTCGTTGCTCATGCCTGCGATCTTCCCAGCAGCCGTCCGCGCGGTGCTTCCGGGTCGATCGGCTCGCCGTGCAGCCAGGTCTGCCGGACCACCCCAGCGAGCTCAAGGCCGGCGTAGGGCGAGAATGCGTTGCGGTGCCTCAACATCCGGGGGTCGACGACGAAGGTCTCGTCCGGTGCGACGACCGAGAAGTCGGCACTGCGCCCGGGCTCGATCGCCCCCTTGGTAGCGAGCCCGGCCAGGTGCGCCGGGGCGCTGCCCATCCATCGGGCGATGTCGGCGAGGTCGAACCCGCGGGCGCGCGCCTCGGTCCATACCGCCGGGAAGGCCAGCTGAACCGAGGCGATGCCGCCCCACGCGGCGCCGAAGTCGCCACTGCCGAACAGCTTGAGGTCCGGCGTGCAGGGCGAGTGGTCGGACACGATGAGGACGATGACCCCCTCGCGCAGCGCCGCCCAGAGCGCATCGCGGTTCGCCTCGCCCCGGATCGGCGGGCAGCACTTGAACTCGGTGTGGCCGTCGGGGATGTGCTCGGCCGACAGCGTCAGGTAGTGCGGGCAGGTCTCGACGCTCACGCGCACGCCACCGGCCTTGGCCGCGGCGATGGCCGGCAGCGCCTCTGCGCTCGACAGATGCACGATATGCACCCGCGCACCCGTCGCCCGCGCCGCCGCGAGCAGCGCGTCGATTGCGGTGGTCTCGGCCTGGGCCGGGCGAGAGGCGAGGAAGTCGGCATATCGCGGCCCGCCGTCGTTGACGCTGGCGTCGATGATCCCCTCGTCCTCGGCGTGGGCGATCAGCAGCCCATCCAGCGCCGCGATCCGCTCGAGATGCCCAGCCAGCTGGGTGTACGTCAGGTGCGGGAACTCCTCGACGCCGCTGGGGAGCAGGAAGCACTTGAACCCGACCACGCCGGCCTCCAGCATCGGGGCCAGATCCTCGATGTTGCCCGGCACGGCCCCGCCCCAGAACGCGACATCCGTGGCGATCTGCCCTGCGGCGGACTGCTGCTTGAGAATGAGGTTCGCCACGGTGGTCGTAGGCGGGATGCTGTTGAGCGGCATATCCACGATCGTGGTGATGCCGCCCGCGGCCGCGGCTGCGGTTGCGGTTGCGAAGCCCTCCCAGGCCGTGCGGCCGGGCTCGTTCACATGCACGTGGCTGTCGACCAGCCCGGGCATCAGCACGCAGTCGTCGGGCACCTCGACGCGGCGGGCCGGCTCGAGGCCGCCGGTATCGGGCTCGCTATGCCGCCCGGCGTGCAGCGGGCGCACATCGGTGATAACGCCGGCGGTGACGAAGACGGCCGCGGGCCGGATACCGGCTGGGGTCACGACGCGACGGGCGGTGATAAGCAGATCGGGTCCGTTGGCGCTCACGCCGGGCATTCAAGCACCGCCGCGTAACGAGGCTGTTGCGACCCGTGCGGGCCCGGCGGCGCGTGGAAGTATTCAGCGATGGACGAACAATCCCCGCCGCTCGTGGCCGAGCTCGATCTCCTTCCGCCCGACGCCGCCACCCGGGCGCTGCATCCGGTCTGCGCCAGCACCGCGTGGCTCGACGACGTGGTGACCGATCGCCCGTATGGATCCCTCGACGCGCTGGTTGCCGCTTCGCAGGCGGCGCTGAGGGCGCTGACCTGGGCCGACATCCTCGAGGCGATCTCGGTGCACGCCCGGATCGGGGCCAAGACGCCCGGCGACGATCAGGAATCGCAGTGGTCGCGGGGCGAGCAGTCCGCGGCGGCCGACGCGGCGGAGGCCACGCAGCACGCGCTGCTGGCCGGGAATGCCGAGTACGAAGCGCGGTTCGGCTACGTCTTCATGATCTGCGCAACGGGGTTGAGCGCCGAGCAGATGCTGGGCTCGCTCACCGAGCGGCTGGGCAATGACCCCGTCGTCGAGCAGGGCATCGTCCGCGCCGAGCTGGGGAAGATCGTGGATCTGCGGCTGCGCAAGGCATATCGATGAGCGTGTCCACGCATGTGCTCGATGCCGTTCGCGGCCGCCCGGCGGTGGGCGTCGACGTGCGCGTCGAGCGGCGCGATGGAGCCGACTGGATCGATATAGCCGCGAGCGTCACCAACGAGGACGGGCGCATCGGCGATCTCCTGGCCAGTGCCGATATGGACGCCGGGGTCTACCGCATCACCTTCGCCGCCGAGCGCTACTTCGCCGGCAGCGGCGTCGAGCAGTCGTTCTACCCCGAGGTGGTCATCGTGTTCCGGGTGCTCGATCCCAGGGCGCACCACCACGTGCCCATCCTGCTGAGCCCCTTCGCATACTCCACGTACCGCGGCAGCTAGCCATCCCGGAACCCGGGTAGCCCGGCGGCATGAGCGAATCGCTGAAGATCGGCGACGACGTCAGCTGGCGGACGTCACAGGGCACGACGCACGGCACGATCATCAAGCGCCACACCGCGGACTTCCAATTCGATGGCCAGAAGTTCACCGCGTCGCGCGATGAGCCGGCGTTCATCGTCGAGAGCGCGAAGACCGGCGCGCAGGCCGCGCACAAGGGATCGGCACTGACCCCGCTCTGAGGCAATCCGGACCCTTCGCAGCAACGAATAGCCGTGCGTGAAGATCGGTGACCGCGTTGCGGACTTCGTCCTGCCGGATCAAGACGGCCAGCCCACGTCGCTCAGCGAGTTGGCGAGGGACGGCAGCGTGGTGCTGTTCTTCTATCCCATTGCGCTGTCCGGCGGCTGCACGGCCGAGAGCTGCCACTTCCGCGATCTCTCGTCGGAGTTCGCGTCCGCCGGAGCCCAGGTGGTGGGGATCAGCCGGGACAAGGTCGAGAAGCAGAAGGCGTTCGATACTGCCCATCGCCTCGGGTATCCGCTGCTTTCGGACCGCGATGGCTCGGTGGCGGGCCAGTTCGGCGTCCGCCGTCGCTGGCTCCCGGTGGCCCCGGTCAAGCGGGCGACCTTCGTGATCGGCCCGGATCTCGTCGTCCGCGCGGTGGTGCGCAGCGAGTCGAACATGGCCGTGCACGCCGATACCGCACTGGCCGCTCTGGCCTGAGGCTCGCACGCGCGGCTCAGTGGCGCTGGGCCAGAACATCCCGCAGTTGCTGGGCGGCGCGCACGACCTGATCGCCATGCGTGCGGCCCGGCGATCGGCCCAGCCGGTCGATCGGGCCGGAGATGGATATCGCCCCGACCAGCGCGCCGTCGGGCCCGATCACCGGCGCGGACACCGACGCCACGCCAACCTCGCGCTCGCCGACGCTGTCGGCCCAGCCGCGCTTGCGCACCTCGCCCAGCGCCCGTGCCGAGAACCCCGCCGCCGCCAGCAGTTGCGTGCGATCCGGCTCGCCGGCCCACGCCACCAGCACCTGCGCGCCCGAGCCCGCAGTGAGCGGCAGGCGGCTGCCCAGCAGCACGGTGGTGCGCAGGCCCGCGGCCCGCTCGGCAATCGCCACAGCCACCCGCTCGGATCCATCGCGGACATAGAGCTGCGCACTCTCGCCGGTGTCATCGCGCAGCCGCGCAAGGATCGGCCCCGCCGCGTCGACCAGAGGGTCGCCGGCGACATCGGCGAGCTCGCGCAGCCGCCCGCCCAGGACGAATCGGCCGTCGCCGTCGCGGCTCAGCAGGCGATGGGTCTCCAGTGCGACCGCCAGGCGGTGGGCGGTGGCTCGGGGCAGGGCCGTGCGCTCGACCAGGTCCGCCAGGGAGGCTGGGGACTCGGCGACTGCGTCGAGGACCAGGAAGGCCTTGTCGAGCACGCCGATACCGCTCGTCGGTGCTGTACCGTTTCCCACAAGGCGATACTAGAGTCCCACATCGCGAGACGGCAAATGGGACTGCGCGTACGCTGTGCCGGACTTAGCCAGACCCGCGAGGAGGCGGCAGTACATGGGAAAGACGCTCGCAGAGAAGTTATGGGACAGCCATGTTGTGCATGAGGCAGCTGGTGAGCCCGACCTGCTCTACATCGATTTGCACCTCATTCATGAGGTGACCAGCCCGCAGGCATTCGACGGTTTGCGGCTCGCCGGCCGCCAGGTGCGCCGGCCCGACCTCACGTTGGCGACCGAGGACCACAACGTGCCGACCACCGACATCCTGCTGCCGATCGCCGATCCGGTGAGCCGCCTGCAGGTCGAGACGCTGCGCCGGAACTGCGAGGAGTTCGGCGTCACGCTGTACCCGATGGGCCATGCGCTCCAGGGCATCGTGCACGTCATCGGCCCGCAGCTGGGGATGACGCAGCCGGGCATGACCATCGTCTGCGGCGACTCGCACACCTCGACGCACGGCGCCTTCGGGTCGATCGCGTTCGGCATCGGCACCAGCCAGGTCGAGCATGTGCTGGCGACCCAGACGCTGCCTATGGATCGGCCCAAGACCATGGCCGTCACAGTGACTGGCGACCTGGCGCCGGGGGTCACCCCCAAGGACGTCATCCTCGCGGTCATCGCCAAGACCGGCACCGGCGGCGGCCAGGGCTACATGGTCGAGTACCGCGGCGACACGTTCGAGAAGATGACGATGGAAGGCCGCATGACGGTCTGCAACATGAGCATCGAATGGGGCGCCCGCTGCGGGATCATCGCGCCGGACCAGACGACGTTCGACTATGTCGAGGGTCGCGAGCACGCACCCAAGGGCGCGGAGTGGGACGCGGCGGTCGAGTACTGGAAGACCCTGCGCACCGACGACGACGCCGAATTCGACGCTGAGATCGTCCTCGACGCCAGCATCCTGACGCCGTTCGTCACCTGGGGAACGAACCCCGGCCAGGGCGCCCCGCTCGGCGCCAATGTGCCGTTGGTGGAGGACTTCGAGGACGAGGGCCAGCGCTCGGACTTCCAGAAGGCCCTCAAGTACATGGGCCTGACGGCCGGCATGGCGCTGCGCGATATCACCGTCGACACCGTGTTCCTCGGCTCGTGCACCAACGGCCGCATCGAGGACCTCCGCGCGGCGGCGGACATCATCAAGGGCCACAAGGTCGCTGATGGCGTTCGCATGCTGGTGGTCCCGGGCTCGGTCCAGGTTCGTGAGCAGGCTCAGCAGGAGGGCCTCGACGCGATCTTCACCGCGGCCGGCGCGGAATGGCGCGGGGCCGGCTGCTCGATGTGCCTGGGGATGAACCCCGATCAGCTTCAGCCCGGCGAGCGCAGCGCCTCGACGTCGAACCGGAACTTCGAGGGCCGGCAGGGCAAGGGCGGGCGCACGCACCTGGTGTCGCCGCTGGTTGCAGCGGCCACGGCCATTACCGGCCACCTCGCCAGCCCCGCCGACCTGCAGGAGGCCTGAGTCCCATGGAGAAGTTCACCACCCACACCGGCCGCGGCGTCCCGCTTCGGCGCAGCAACGTCGACACCGACCAGATCATCCCGGCGGTGTACCTCAAGCGCGTGACGCGAACGGGGTTCGAGGATGGGCTGTTCAACGCCTGGCGCACTAACGAGCCGGACTTCGTCCTGAACCAGCCGCAGTACGACGGCGCAACGGTTCTGGTCGCCGGCCCCGATTTCGGCACCGGGTCCTCCCGCGAGCACGCGATCTGGGCGCTGACCGACTACGGGTTCAAGGTTGTTATCTCCCCGCGATTCGCCGACATCTTCCGGGGCAACTCCCTCAAGGCCGGACTGCTGACGGTGATGCTGCCCGAGAAGGTCGTGCAGATCCTGCTCGACGACATCACCGACGATCCGTCGACGCAGATCACCATCGATCTCGAGGATCGCACCGTGCAGTGGTCCGGCGAGCTGCACGATTTCGAGCTCGACGACTACACGCGGTGGCGCCTGATGGAGGGCCTGGACGACATCGGGCTCTCCCTCAAGCATGTGGACGAGATCGGCGCCTATGAAGCGCGCCGCAGCGCCTGGCTACCGACCGCCATGTAGTCAGTTCGCCTGCTATCTGCCGCCGCGCGCGGCGCCTCGAGGCCCCCGATCAAGCACGGCGATCGGGGGCCTCCGGCGTGCTCGGGGCCGTCGCAGGGGCCTCAGGAGGGCCAATTCGGGCTGAATTTGGGGAAAACGCCGCGACACAGGCTAGATTCCCTTGGCTGTCAACCAATTCGCGCTTACCGTCTGGCACCGAAGGTGCGTTCGGGCCAGCCAGCTACTCCAAGCATTGCATCTCCCTAGGAGGGGACTTGAACAAAAGCCAGTTCATCGACGCGATCGCCGATCGCCTCGATGGAGACAAGAAGGCGGCCGCATCCGCGGTCGAGGCCTTCGTCCAGACCGTGTACGTCAATGTGGTTAAGGGCGAGAAGGTCTCCATCACCGGCTTCGGGATCTTCGAGAAGCGCGACCGCGCAGCTCGTCTGGCCCGCAACCCGCGCACTGGCGCGGCCGTGCGCGTGAAGAAGACCTCGGCTCCTGCGTTCCGCGCGGGCGCGGAGTTCAAGGCCATCACCAGCGGCGCGAAGAAGCTGGCCAAGGCCGCTCCGGTCAAGGCCGCCAAGGCTGCTGCGGCCAAGGCCGCCCCGGTTGTCGCGAAGGCGGCTCCGGCGAAGGCCGCGGTCAAGGCCGCTCCGGTCGCGAAGGCGGCTCCGGTCAAGAAGGCCGCTGCGGTCAAGGCGGCTCCCGCCAAGAAGGCCGCTGTCGTCAAGGCGGCTCCGGTCGTCAAGGCCGCGCCGGTCGCGAAGGCGGCCCCGGTCAAGAAGGCCGCTGCCGTCAAGGCGGCTCCGGCCAAGAAGACCGCGCCCGCGAAGGCAGCCGTCAAGGCCGCCCCCGCGAAGAAGGCCCCCGCGAAGCGCACTGCTCGCTGAGCATCGGCGCGGTCACCGCGCCAGTGCTCGATCACTGAGGCCGGCCCGGTCAATCCGGGCCGGCCTCAGTGCTTTGACGAGGACGCGGGCGCGGAGTGCCGGTCGATGCTGACGAGCGCGCTGCCGGCGAAGGACAGCACCCAGAACGCGCCCTTCGACGTTCCATAGTCGGATGTTGATCCGGCTAGATCGGCGAGCAGGCCGGGGATAGTCTCGCCCTGGCTGCACACAACGGCACAGCCGCCCAGGTCGGCGGTCGCCGACCGCTCGGCGATGGCCATCAGCTCGGTGACGCTGACCTCCGGCTGCTCGGCATACAGCTCATCGCCGGCCCAGGGAGCGTCGATCGTCGGCAGGCCCATATGCGCTGCGAGCGGGGCCACGGTGTCGATGCAGCGCAGCGGCGGCGCCGACAGGATGGTGTGCGGCTGCAGCGGCTCGAGCAGCAGCGCAAGATGCCGCGCCTGAGACTCGCCCCGCCGGCTCAACGGACGGGATGCGTCCGATCCGGGCCATTCGCTGCGCTTGCCGGCGCGGGCATGGCGCACCAGCACAACTGTCGCCGTGATCGGCGGCAGGTCGGCGAAGGTGCCGATCAACTCGCGGTCGGCGTCGTAGCTGGCTATTCCGGCGGCCGCGGGCGCATCGAGCCACCGAACCTCATCGACCTCGTCGTTCGGCGCGAAGTCGCCGTCCAGGTAGCGCAGGACGAAGTACTCGACCAGCTTGGGCCCTCGCACGGTGTCGTACGCGGCGCTGCCGAGGCGAAGCTGAATAGCCGCGCGCGCCCCGATCTCCTCGCGGATCTCGCGAGCCGCGGTCTGCATCGCGTCCTCGCCGCGCTCGGGCTTGCCCTTCGGCAGGCTCCAGTCGTCGTAGGCGGGACGGTGCGCCATCGCGATGCGCACCGCCCCGCCGGGCTCCAACGGCGGCCGCCAGACGACGCCGCCGGCGGCGCGCACCAGCGCGCCCGGAGCGGCATCGGGCGCGCGGTGGCGGGCGTCAGTCGGCACGGGAGATGAGCTGGCGGCCCAGCACGCTCTGGTAGTCCTGTGCATCCTCGGCCGGCGAGCGGTTCCAGCCTGCGGGGGTGAGATCCCATGCGCGGGTGCTCGGGGCCATGGCGAGATCGAACATCATGTCGATGTGCGCCCGTCCCTGGGGATCGGAGATCGGGGCGAGGATCTCCACGCGCCGATCGAGGTTGCGGTGCATCAGGTCCGCTGAGCCGATGAAGTACTCGGGGTCGCCGTCGTTCTCGAAGTAGCTGATCCGCGAGTGCTCGAGGAAGCGGCCGAGGATCGAGCGGAGCCGGATATTCTCCGAGAGTCCCGGCACGCCGGCCCGGATCGTGCAGAAGGTGCGCACCAGCAGATCGACCGGCACCCCCGCCCCCGAGGCGCGGTAGAGGGCATCGATGACCTGCTCATCGACCAGGTGGTTGGTCTTGATCCGGATGCGCGCGGGGCGGCCCGCGCGTGCGTGGGCGATCTCCCGGTCGATCCGGTCGATGATCCCGCGTCGAACCCCATATGGGGCAACCAGAATCTCGTCGTACTCGGTCTGCTTGGAGTAGCCGGTGAGGACGTTGAACAGGTCCGTGAGATCCGCGCACACCTTGGGGTCGGCGGTGAACAGGCCGAGATCCTCGTACATGCGCGCGGTCTTAGCGTTGTAGTTGCCCGTGCCGATATGGGCGTACCGGCGGATCCGGCCGCCCTCCTGGCGCACCACCAGGCAGGTCTTGCCGTGGGTCTTCAGGCCGACGACGCCGTACACCACGTGGCAGCCGGCGCGCTCAAGCACCCGCGCCCACTTGATGTTCGTGTGCTCATCGAAGCGGGCCTTGATCTCGACGATGACCACGACCTGCTTGCCGGCCTCGGCGGCGTCGATGAGGGAGTCGACTATGGGGGAGTCGCCCGAGGTTCGGTAGAGGGTCTGCTTGATAGCCAGCACGTACGGGTCGGCCGCGGCCTGCTCGACGAAGCGCTGGACGCTGGTGGCGAACGACTCATACGGGTGCTGCACCAGCACGTCTCCGTCGCGGAGGGTGGCGAAGACCGACTTCGGCGACTCGCCCTCGGCGAAGCGCGGATGCGTGGCCGGCACGAACGGCGCGTCCTTGAGGGCGGGGCGGTCGACGTCGTAGATCTGGTGCAGCGACGAGGTATCGAGCAGCCCGGGGATCCGGAACACGTCGTCCGGGGTGATGTCCAGCTCCGAGGACAGCAGGGCCAGCACGTTCTCCTCGATATCGGTGCCGATCTCCAGGCGCACCGCCGGGCCGAAGCGGCGCCGGATCAGCTCCCGCTCCAGCGCCTGCAGGAGGTCCTCGTCGCGATCCTCCTCTACCTCGAGGTCGGCATTGCGCGTGACGCGGAACAGGTGGTGCTCGATGACGACCATGCCCGGGAACAGCGAGGGCAGGTGCTGGGCGATCAGCTCCTCCAGCGGCAGGTACAGCGCATCGCCGGAGTCGGAGTTGACCCGGACGAAGCGGGCCACGTTGTTGGGGACCTTGATGCGGGCGAATCGCTCGGTCTCGCCGTCGACCTCGCGCACCAGGACGGCGAGGTTCAGCGAGAGCCCCGAGATGTAGGGGAAGGGGTGCGCTGGATCCACTGCGAGCGGCGTCAGCACCGGGAATACTTGGCTGGCGAAGTACTCGTGCAGGCGCACCCGCTCATCCTCGGGCAGGTTTACCCAGCTGACTATGCGAACGCCATGCGCGGCGAGGCCCGGCAGGATCTGCTCGGCGAGGCAGCGCGCATGCCGCGCCGCCAGCTCGCGGGTGCGGGTGCTGATGAGGGCGAGGGTCTCGCGCGGCGTGCGGCCGTCGGCGGACCGGACCGCCAGCCCCATCGCGCCGCGCCGCTTGAGGCCCGCCACTCGCACCATGTAGAACTCGTCGAGATTGCTGGCGAAGATCGCCAGGAACTTCATGCGCTCCAGCAGCGGCTGCGCGGGATCCTCGGCCAGGCTGAGCACGCGGGAGTTGAAGTCCAGCCAGGACATCTCCCGATTGCTGAAGCGATCGTCGGGCAGGTCCTGCACGAGGATCTCGTCGTGCGACATCTCGACATCCAGCAGATCGTCGTCGATCTGGCGGCGCGCGGTATCGGGCAGGGACGCTTCAGCAGTCATAAGGAGTCATGTTCCCCCGTCAAGATGAACAAGGTCCAAACGAGCCGTCGCCGCGCCGACGCCGAGTGCCAGCGCGGCGAGCAGATCCTCGATCGTGTCGACGTCGATCCGCAGATCCGCGGCCGCATCGAGGGCGACCGCGCCGCTGGCCGCGTGCGCCGCAGCCGACCCGATCCCGAACTGCGGGCGCAGCGACTCACCAGGTCCGGCGCACAGCATCGTGGTGCCCTCCCCGGGCCGGTCGGGGACGAAGGCGCGCGGGTGGGCGGCCGCCTGGCTCAGCGCGTCGCTCAGCGCCGCCGGGGTCAGGCACGGCAGATCGGCCGAGAGCGCCGCGACGCCGTCCCCTGGGCGGGCGGCCCGGGCCGCGGCCTCCCCGGCCAGCACGGCGGCGTTCAGCCCGGCCGGCGGGTCGTCGAGGACGACCTCGATGGGCGCGGGGCCCGCATCCAGCCCAGCGAGCACGGCGTCGGCGGTGGCGCGATCGCACACCAGCAGTACCACCGCGACCTCGGGTGCACGAGTGACCGCGGCCAGGGTGTCGCGGGCGAAGGCCAGGACGATCGATTCGTGGGCGACGAGCCGGCGCGGCGCCGTGCCATCAGCGGGACGCAGCCGCGACTTTCCGACCTGCGGGGGCTTGAGGGGCACGACAACAGTCCACATGATCGGATGATCGTGCCTCGCCCAGCCGCGCAGTGCGAGGCGGCATCCGTTTTCCGGGGTAAGCGCGGGCCCTGCCGGGTCGTGTACACAGTGGGCGAGCCCCTCGACCTCTCCGCATTCGCCGGCCAAGCCGGTGCACCGCCCACTGCGGAGGGCCCCGCCAGGCGACGAGGCGATCATGACCACAATCCGCGACCTGGTGCGCGAGAGCAGGGAGTCCGCATGAGCAGCGCCGCAGTGCTGGGCGCGGGGTCGTGGGGCACCACCTTCGCCAAGGTCCTCATCGACGCCGGAACCGATGCGACGCTCTGGGCCCGGCGCGAGCATCTCGCCCAGGAGATCCGCGCGACCCGCCAGAATGCCGACTACCTGCCCGGCGTCACCCTGCCGCCGGCGCTGCAGGTGACCTCGAGCGCGGCCGATGCCCTGGCGGGTGCCGACATCGTGGCCATGGCGGTGCCGTCGCAGCAGCTGCGGTCGAATCTGGCCGCCTGGGCGCCTTTGATCCCGCCGGACGCGGTCATCGTCAGCCTGATGAAGGGCATCGAGCTGGGGTCCGCCAAGCGCATGAGCGAAGTCATCCAGGAGGTTCTGGGCGTCGACCCCGGGCGCATCGCGGTGGTGTCCGGGCCGAACCTGGCCGGCGAGATCGCCCGCGGGCAGCCCACGGCGACGGTCATCGGGTGCACCGACGACGCGACGGCCAGGATCGTCCAGGAGGCCTGCGGCACGCCGTACTTCCGGCCGTACACCAACGATGACGTCGTGGGGTGCGAGCTCGGCGGCGCGGTCAAGAACGTGATCGCGCTGGCCTGCGGGATGGCCCATGGGATGGGGTTGGGCGACAACACCCTCGCCTCCCTGATCACCCGCGGCCTCACCGAGACGGCCCGCTTGGCGCTGGCGCTGGGAGCGGACCCCGCGACGCTGTCCGGCCTCGCTGGGCTGGGCGACCTCGTGGCCACCTGCGCATCGCCGCTCTCGCGCAACCGGACCTTCGGGGCGCGCCTGGGCCGCGGCGAGACCCTCGCCCAGGCGCAGGAGCATGCGCGCGGCCAAATTGCCGAGGGCGTGTCGTCGTGCACATCGGTGCTCGATCTGGCCGCGCGGCACGGCGTCGATGTGCCGATCACGCAGGCCGTCCACCGGGTGTGCCACGAGGGCATGTCCGCGCGGGACATGGTGCATCAGCTCATGACGCGGGCGATGAAGAGCGAGTAGCGCCGGTCGCTCGTGTTTGCCGTTAACGGCGTGCGCGTCCGGATAAGGTCGGCGGATGGGCCGGATCCGAGTTGCCGTCGTGTTCGGCGGACGCAGCAGCGAGCACGGAATCTCGGTCGTATCGGCGGGCAGCGTGCTCGGCGCCCTCGATCGCCTGAAGTACGACGTCGTCACCGTCGGCATCACCGCCGAGGGCCGGTGGGTGCAGGTCGATCCGGACGCGGCGCGGCTGGCGATCTCCGACCGTCAGCTGCCGGCGATTACCTCGGGCCCCGGCGTGGCCCTGCCGGGCGATCCGACCGCGGGCGGGCTGATCGCGCTCGCGCCGCCCGGGGACGGGTCCGGCTCGTCGGCTCTCGCGAGCGTGGGCGCGGTCGATGTGGTGTTCCCCGTTCTGCATGGCCCGTTCGGCGAGGACGGCACGATCCAGGGCCTCCTGGAGATGGCCGGCGTCCCGTACGTCGGCTCCGGGGTATTCGCGAGCGCAGCCGGCATGGACAAGGAATTCACGAAGAAGCTGCTGCGCGCCGAGGGGCTGTCCGTCGGGGAGTTCGTCGTGCTGCGCCAGGGCGACGGGCTCGCCTCGCTGCCGGCCGGTGCGCTGGAGCGACTCGGGCTGCCCGCATTCGTGAAGCCCGCCCGAGCCGGATCGAGCATGGGCATCACCCGGGTCACCGATCCGGGCCAATTCGCCGATGCGCTGACGCTCGCGTTCCAGCACGACAGCAAGCTATTGATCGAGGCCGGCGTGGTTGGGCGCGAGATCGAGTGCGGCGTGCTGGACGGGCCGGATGGGCCGATCGCGAGCCTGCCGGCGGAGATCCGGATGCGGCCCGGGCGCGACTGGTACGACTTCGAGGCCAAGTACCTGGACGACGCGTGCGACTTCGATGTGCCGGCCGTGCTGCCGCCCGAGGTGACCGCGCGCATCCAGGCGTTGGCGGTGGCGGCGTTCCGGGCCCTGGACTGCGCCGGCCTGGCCCGGGTGGACTTCTTCCTGCGCCCCGACGGCGAGGTGATCGTCAATGAGATCAACACAATGCCGGGTTTCACGCCGATCTCCATGTACCCGCGCATGTGGGCCGCGAGCGGCGTCGACTACCCGACGCTGATCGACACGCTGATCCAGTCGGCGCTGCGCCGAGCCGGCCGCTAAGCCGTTCCCGCGGTCGATGCCTGAGCTGATCCCGCCGGCGCTGCCCGCTGATGTGCTGTTCGGCCGGTCGCAGCCGCTGCTGGATGGCGATGGGCTCGTGCTGCGCCCGTGGACTTTGTCCGATGCGCCGGCGGTGGTCGCGGCCTACGCGGATTCCTCCATCCAGCGCTGGCACGTCCGGTCGATGACCGAGGCCGAAGCCATTGCTTGGGTTGGGTCCTGGCCCGTTCGGTGGGCGGCGGGGACGGATGCGAGCTGGGCGGTCGTCAGCCGGGGAGTGCTGGTGGGGCGGATGTCGTTCAAGCACGTCTCGCCCGCGGACGCCTCCTGCGAGGCGGCGTATTGGGTCGTGCCGGCCGCCCGCGGGCGCGGAGTGGCGGCTGCGGCGCTGCGCCTCGCCAGTTCCTGGCTGCTGTCGATTGGCTTCGAGCGACTGGACCTCCTGCATTCCGTGCTCAACCTGGGCTCGTGCCGGGTGGCTGTCAAAGCCGGCTATGAGCTTGAGGGGACCAAGCGGCGCAGCGGGCTCCACGCCGATGGCTGGCACGACATGCACCTGCACGCGCTAGTCGGCACGACGGCCTGAATGCGCAGCTACGACGGGTCTGGCCAGGCCCAATCACGGGCCGCGGGACCGACCCCGCCCACGCGGATGCCGACGACCCGCCGCCGTTCTAAGCCGTGGCCGAGGTTCGCCTAGCAGCCAACGCGATACCGACGGTCCCCGGCCGCGGGTTGAGCCGTGGCCGAGGTTCGCCTACCAGCCAACGCGATACCGACGGTCCCCGGCCGCTGTTCTAGGCCGTAGCCGGGGTGCGAGCCTCGACAGCCAACGCAATTCCGGCGGCGCCCAGCATCGTGCCGGTGATCTTGCGCTGACGGCGGATCCAGGCCGGGCGGGTGGCCACGAAGGTCGCCAGGCTGCCGGCGACCAGGATGATGGCGGCATTGATGAGCATGCTCACGCTGATCTGGATCGACCCCAGCACGAAGCCCTGAAGCATCACGCTGCCCGCGGACGGGTCGATGAACTGGGGGATCAGGGCCACGTACATCACTGCAGCTTTGGGGTTCAGCAGGTTCGTCAGCAGACCCATGCGGAACAGCTTGGCGCGGCTGTCGCGCGGGAGCGACCGGGCCTCGAAGAGGGCGACGCCGCCTGGTCGCAGGGTCTTCCATGCCAGCCACAGCAGGTACCCGGCACCGGCGAGCTTCAGCCCGACGTACAGCCAGGGCACCA
>JAOPVO010000239.1 GCA_025966155.1 Pseudonocardiales bacterium | reverse complement strand
GGCAGCTCGTCGGGCGGGCGCTCCGGCGGCGGCGGGCGCAGCTCGGGCGGACGGAGCTCGGGTGGCCGGGGCTGACGGCGGCCAGATGCTGTTGGGCGGCATGCCCCGGCGGCTGTTCAGCTGCACCCCATCGCGGCTGACCACATTCGATTGCCCTCGACGCTATCGATTCACCTACATCGACCGGCCCACCCCGCCCAAGGGCCCGCCGTGGGCGCACAACACCGTCGGGTCGGTTGCGCATCTGGCCCTGCATCGCTGGTGGGATGTGCCGCTGCGCGAGCGCACCCCGGCCGCCGCCGCGGGCCTGGTTGATCGGCATTGGCAGACCGACGGCTTCCGCGACCCGGAGCAGTCCGAGCGGGCCCGGCAGAACGTCCGCACGTGGGTCGGCCGGTACGCCGCGACGCTGGACCCGGCCGATGAGCCACGCGGGGTCGAGCGGACGGTGGGCATGCGCACCGAGCGCCTCGCCGCCTCGGGCCGGGTCGACCGGATCGACGAGCGCGATGGGGCGCTGGTCATCGTGGACTACAAGACCGGCCGGCGCCCGACCACCGACGATGACGCGCGGTCCTCCTTGGCGCTGGCGCTCTACGCCGTGGGCGCGCAGCGCACGCTCCGGACGCCCTGCACGCGCGTCGAGCTGCACCACCTGCCCAGCGGCGAGGTGTCCAGCTGGGAGCACACGCCGCAGAGCCTCGAGCGGCACGTCGGGCGGGCCGAGGCCACCGCCGACGACATCGAGGCGGCCCTGGACACCGTGGCCTCGGGCGCGTCGCCCGATCAGGTATTCGCCCCCGTCACCGGGTCGCAGTGCTCGTGGTGCGACTTCCGCCGGCACTGCCCCGAGGGCCAGCGCGCAGCGCCGGGCAAGACCCCGTGGGATGCGCTCGCCGACGCCGACTAGCCCCACGAACGGCACGTCGAACCGGTCTGTCCGGCTCAACGTGCCGATCTCGGGGGTCTAGCTCAGGCTGCGGCGCGCTCGTAAGCGTCGCGCGCGGCCGGCCCGACCCGGAAGCGCTCGGGCAGCGCGGCCACCGTGCGGGCCAGCGCCTTCATCCCGGCCGCGGTCGCGAAGTCGCCCATGGGCGTGGCCGGCAGCCGGTACATCCGCCGGGCCCAGCGCGGCAGCATCCCGATCGCCAGTGCCGACAGCGTCGTCCAGCCCAGACGCGCCGGGGTGAGCAGCTCAACCCGGAGGCTCATCGGGGGCGCGACGACGTAGCGGGCGCCGCGCAGCGCCTCGCGGGTGAGCCGCAGCCGGGGCCGGATCTCCTCGAAGTAGGCCGCGAGCTCCGCGGTCGAGGACGGCATCAGGTCATCGGGGACCCCGACGAGCCGCCCGGCGATGCGCTGCTCGGCCACGTACCGATCGGCGTCGGCCGCCGACAGGTCCAGGCCGCTGAGGCGGGACGAGACCAGGAACGAGTCGATCTCGCAGTTGTGCACCCAGGCCAGCTGATCCGGGGCGCCGATGCCCAGGCGTGCGTGGATCTTGCGCACCCTGGCGGCGATCGCATCGACCTCGGCGGTCGGCGCGTACGTCACGGTGGCGACGAACTCGGCCGTGCGGCGGATGCGGTCCCACGGCTGGTCGCGGAAGATCGTCTTGGCGTCCATCAGGACCATGGCCTCGGGGTGCAGCGCCTGCAGCAGCAGCGCGCGCAGCCCGCCGGCCATCGCCAGCGGATCGGCCAGCACCCGCCAGCTGACGCTGTCCGGGCCGAAGTAGCCGAGGTCGGCCGAGGCCGAGGCCGAGGCCGAGGCCGGCGTCGCGGCGGCGGCCGGCGTCGCGGCGGGGCCGGTGATGAGCGGGCGGGCGGGCGACGGTGCAGCGGTCATGCGGTCCTCCAGAAGCGGTCGAGCGTCTCGGCGATCAGATCCGGATCATCGATGGCAGGGGAGTGGCCCGCGCCAGTCAGCACAACCTCGCGGGCCCGGAGGCGACGGGCCATGTCCTGCTGCAGCGCCGGCGGCCAGGCGTCGTCGCGATCCCCGTACACGACCATCTTCGGCAGCATCGGCGCCGCGGCCAGCAGGTCGCCCACCCGGTCGGGCTCGATCCGCAGCGCACCGCCCATCCCGGCGAGCGACGCGACATCGGTGGCCAGGAAGCGGGACTGCAGGAAGCCCAGCAGCGCGGGGTCGGCGGAGGCGTACTTGGACGATGCGGCGGCCCCGCTGGCCGCGGCCCCGGCCGTGAACTCCTGCATCCCGGCGAACACGGCGGCATGGCCGCCCTCGGCGAGCACCGGCTCCAGCGCGTCGATCATGGCCCGGCGCCAGCCGACGATCGCGCCCGGCCCGGAGCTCATCAGCGTCAGCGAGGCGAAGGCGCCGGGCCGGGCGATGACCGCGGCGCGGGCGACCAAGCCGCCGAACGAGTGCCCGACCAGGTGCAGGGGCCCGGGCAGCTGGTCGGCGATGGCCAGGAGGTCGAGGGCGAGGGCGTCGGGCAGGTAGGACAGCAGCGCCATCTCACCGGGAAGCGCCGAATGCCCCGGCGTCTCGTTCTGGCCGCGCTGATCAATGGCGAGCACCCGGTACCCGAACGCGGTCAGCAAATCCAGCAGCGGAGCGAAGTCCTCTTTGCTTCCGGTGAATCCGGGCACCAGCAGCGCGCACGGGGCTGCGGCCCCGTCGGCGCGGGCGGCAGGAACCGCGTCGAGGACGGCGAATGGCCCCCGCGGCGTCTCGATGATCCGCGACTGCGCGCCGTGCGGGGTCAGCTGAGCGCGCGGCGAGGTCACCGAACTATCCTGCCCCGCCCAGCATCATCGTGCTCGTCCCGGCCACGAGCAGTCCCGCGCCATTGCGCTCGATGCGGCTCGCGGCCACCACCGCGGCCTGCGCATCGCCGGGCACCGTCACCGGCGTCCCCCCGAGCTGCGCGCCGGTCTGGACCACGATCGTGCGGGCGATCATGGCCCCGGCGTCGCCCGGGCCGATGACCACCATCTGCCCGACGCCGTTCTCGTTGGTGGACTGCACCACCGGGAGCGCGACGGCCGGCATCGACCAGGCCTGCGCGAGGCTGGCGGCGGCGGCGGTGAATGCGTACAGCGTGGTGCCGCTGCACAGCACCAGGGCCATCCCGGCCACCTCGCTGGCGACGGGATCCACGCAGCCGGCCAGCGTCGCCGAGGCCGCCCGCGCGCCGGTGTCCAGGGCGAAGGCGATCAGGGTCGAGGTGGCGGGATCCCAGCCGAGGGCCGCGTCATCGGTGACCGCCAGGGGCTGCGCGGATTCGGGCACGGACCAGATCTCGCCGTCCTCGTAGGGCTTGCGCATCACGAGCTTGGCGACGCCCTTGCAGGTCGCAGACGCCAGGACGCCGCGCCCGCCGAGCTGCGCGGCGCTGATCACGCACTCCTCGGGGGCCCAGTACCAGCGGTCCAGGCCGCCGGATGGGACATTGGCCGCGTCGTAGCCCGGTGACAGCACGTGGACGCTGGTTGCGGTCACGAGCATGGCGCTGCCGGTGCGGCTGGTCATGGTCGAGGTCCCGGAGTCGAACAGCGTGCGGTTCCAGCGCCGCTCGCCGGTGACGGCGTCGAGGCCGACGGCCTCATCGCAGTTGCCGTCCTTGTCGAACACGGCGACCGCGATCCCGTCCTGCGTAACGACATCGCAGACGGTGGCATCGGTGCGGGTGTAGCTCCAGCGGATGTCGCCGGTCAGGGCGCTGCGCCCGCGCACGGCGCGCTCGCCGAAGGTGACGATCGTGCCCTGCGTCTTGGTGCTGCCGCCGGCCGTCGCGTCGTCGCTGGCCCACGCGATCGAGAGCGTCGGGCCGAGCGGCTGGTTGGCCACCGCCGGCTCGGGCAGGGTCGCGGTGACGACGGCGGTGGCCCGGCCCTCGCCGCTCAGCCAGGCCGTGGTGACACCGGCGAGGAGCACGGCAAGGACGATCCCGACCACGACGATGTAGCGCCGCCGCGCCGGGCGCAGCCCAGCGGCATAGCGGGCGAGTACCGGATCGACGCGCACAGGGTCGGGCGCAGGCAGGGCGCGCAGCGGTTCGACCAGCGTCGATGCGTGCGCCGAATCGCTGCCGTGCGCCGAGTCGCTCGAGGGCGGGCCGGCCGTCATCGCTGGCGGGCGCCCATGGCTACTCGGCGCCAACCGACGAACCGGCCTCCGCACCGGCGGTGCCGACCCCGGTGCGGGTCCGGCGGCGGCTGCGCGGACGC
>JAOPVO010000237.1 GCA_025966155.1 Pseudonocardiales bacterium | reverse complement strand
CTCCGTGCCCCTGCGCCTCGACGGCGGGGCAGGCGCAATCGACCTCTACTTCGAGGACGATGCCTCGTTCCGCGCAGCCAGCTTCGCCGACGCGCTGGAGGCATCCACGGCGGTCGCGGCGATCCTGGGCGCCGACGCGGCGCTCGCCGCCGCGCTGGACGACGACTCCGCCGATCACCGCCGAAGTTTCATGGACCGCGAGCCCGCGCGCAGCCGGGGCAAGGTGTGGATCGCCGTGGGGATGGTTATGGCCCGCACCAGCGAGTCCTCCCGGGACGTGCTGTCGCGGCTTCGGGCCTACGCCTACGCCGACACTGAGAACGGAACGCTCGACTCCGTCGCAGCCGCCCTCGTCGCGGGGACCCTCGAACCGGACGCCATCCTCATCTGAGAGTCCCCGCTCACGGGGTGGCGGCCAGTCCGAACACGCCACTCAGCCCGGTCAGGGCCAGGAGCCGGGACACCTGCTTGCTGGGGCTAGCTATGGCAAGCTCCGCGCCCGCCGCGGCGCACAGTTTCTTGGCAACGACCAGGGCGCCCAGTCCGACGGAGTCGATGAAGTCGACCGCCGCCATGTCCAGCGTCACGATGGAGGGCCTGTTGCCCAGCGCCGCTGCGACCTGATCGGTAATGGTGGCCGCGTTGACTATGTCTATCTCCCCGGCCAGGGAGATCCGGGCGCTGCCTGCTAGCCGGTTGAGCTCGATCACTGCGCCTGCCGGTATCCGTCGCTTCTTGGCGGCCACAAGCCGTCGTCTCGACGCGACCCAGATGTGGAACGGTATCGCCCCTGTTCGCGAAGCAACAATCGGCGGGACGGCCCGGATGGAGAGAGCCGGCTGCGCCCGCGTCGTATGGCCGGCGGACCCGGGTTTCGGCCCGGCCCGATAGCTCGCGCCAGGTACGGACGGTTCTGGCTGGCCCGTTAGGCCGACCATGATCGTCTGAAGCAAGAAACCTCCCGTCTTGCCGCTTGTAGGCAGGACGGAAGGGCCGATCGAAAACCTACAGGGACCACATTGTCGCTGTCCATGCCATCGCCGCAATCCAACCGTGCATGCGCCCTGAGCGGCCCGCTCAGGGCGCTGAGATGGTCGCGCTGCCCCGGCACTCTGACGACCGACATCGCCGGCGGCCGCACGTGTCTGAGCCATCCGTGCAGGCGGACAGGTCGGCACGCCAAGGGACAGGTAGCGTCCAATGTCATAAATCCCGCTGCCCCTGGACGAGGACGATGCGCATACTTGGCTTGGCGTTCGTCGGCACCGCGACGGGCCATAGGACGGAGATGGCCGCTTTCCTGCGCGACGTACTCGCCCTTCCCACGACCGCAGTCGACGGCGTCGAAGCCGACCTCGTCACCCTGCCCGACGGGTCTGTATTCGCCGTCGCGTCCCCCGGTGGGATGGGCGATACCGACCGCACCATCGGATTCCTTGTCGACGATCTCGCCAGCGCGGTTGCAACGCTGGCCGAGCACGGGGTCGACGCGGGGCCGACGTCCACCAACGCCGAGTGGCGCTATGCGCACTTCCGCGCGCCGGACGGGCACCTGTACGAACTGCTGGAGCGCCGGGCCACCAACAGGCACTGAGACCGCGCGAGCGCTCGCGCGGCTCGATCGGCCGGCGCCTTCGTCGCCGTTGTAGACGACGACGACTCGACACGGAGCACGCCGGTGAATCGGCGCACGGCAGTCGTGTGGGATGCCCTGTCGAGCCGGCGAACGGCGGGCCAGCACCCGCGACTTGAGCCGCGAAACGGAGATCAACGGGGGAGTGCTTCCGTGAGGGCCGACGAAGTCGCATGAGAACCGGTCGGTGCCCATCCCGCGATTGCTCGCCGATGATCTGCGCTCCCTGCTCGATGGTCGCGCGGCCGGGGCCCGAGCGGCGCGTCCAGATCCTGGTGCGGCGAACCGGCGCGGCATCCGCAATCCCCGGGCCGGCGAGCTCCGTCCACATCTGCTCGCCCACGGCTCGCTGGCCCTGCGCGTCACCAAGTCGGCGCTGCGGATCACCGTGCTGGAAGGCAAGTCACTGGAGTTGGGCCACTTCGCCGCCAGATCCGGTTCGCCCTCGCAGCCCCGCTCCACCGCGGCCACCGGCGTTGTAGGCGGAGTGAGGATGCTGACTATTGACCCGCTGTCGACCGGCTGTCACGCTTCACCTACGGGAATACAGTGACGAAGATAATAAAATGCGAGGCTCAGATGTTGCTGGTACATCTGCATGATGAGAACCCGACCACCATTGAGCTGAGACGCGAATACCTGGTCAAGCACAATTTGGCATATGGCCGGTGGTTGTCCTACGAGGCGCGCATCCGGGCGAACCTCGCCCCGGTCAACGGTGTGGTCCAGGAGTGGACTGCTCAGGACCAGGCTCTGCAGGACGCTTACGACGAGGCGGCTCGGGCGGCGGGGCGTGCCTACGAGCGATGGCAGGATGCGCTGCCGGAGGCTTACTGACAAGGGCCGTCGGGGCCGCCGGCTATCACGGGGCTTGTTGCCGACGGTCGGCGTCAGCCTATTGCGTCCCCCGCCGAAAGCGGCCCGTCAGGGGGCCAGTCGGATTGAAGTGCCGCAGGCCGGGCACTCACCGCGGCTGATGCAGCCCGCAGCGCGTCGCATGACGGGCAGAGGCAGGGTGCGACGGACGGATCGAAAAGACAGCGGCACTGCGGGCACCTGCGCGGCAGTCTGGGCCAGCTCGCGCGCGGTGCAGGCGACGACGGCGGAATGCTTCCACGCTTAGAGTGTGCAGTAAATTACATTGCGTGC
>JAOPVO010000092.1 GCA_025966155.1 Pseudonocardiales bacterium | reverse complement strand
CCGGCCGCCCAACCCCGAACTCGTGGCCATGGTTTGCCGCTCGGCGACAAACCATTGCCAAAAGTTCCGCCCTGCAGCAGGGGGGAAGCGCGCCGCACGCCACCGGTCGTCGGTGCAGGCGATTAGTCTGGCTCGGTCGGGTGGGTCCGGGTCTCGGATCGGCCCGGCTGACGGCCTTACTCGACCCGAAGGAGCCAGCTGTGCGTCCCGGAGCCCAGCCCAATATGCAGCAGGTGCTGCAGCAGGCGCAGAAGATGCAGCAGCAGCTGGCCGAGGCGCAGGCGCAGCTGGCGGTGCAGGAGGTCACAGGAACCGCCGGCGGCGGGATGGTCACGGCGACAGTGACCGGCGCGGGCGACCTCCGGGCGATCGTGATCAATCCCGAGGCCGTCGACCCCGACGACATCGAGACCCTCCAGGACCTCATCGTCGCGGCCGTGCGCGATGCCAACCGGGTCGCGCAGGCGCTCGCCGCCGAGACGATGGGCCCGATCACCGGCGGCCTGGGTGGGCTGGGCGGCGCACTCGGCGGCCTGCCCGGCATGTAATGAGCCAGCTATGATGTACGAGGGCCCCGTCCAGGATCTGATGGACGAACTGGGGCGGCTGCCGGGCATTGGCCCCAAAAGCGCCCAGCGCATCGCCTTCCACATTCTGTCCAGCGAGTCGGCTGACATCGATCGGATGATCGCTGCCCTGACGCGGGTCAAGCTCGAGGTCAAGTTCTGCCGGATCTGCGGCAATGTGTCCGAGCAGGACGAGTGCCGCATCTGCCGCGATCCGCGCCGCGACCCGTCGATCATCTGCGTCGTCGAGGAGCCCAAGGACGTCGTCGCGGTCGAGCGCACCCGCGAGTTCCGCGGCCGCTATCACGTCCTCGGCGGGGCGATCAGCCCGATCGACGGCATCGGCCCGGACAACCTCCGGATCCGGGAATTGCTGACCCGCCTCGGCGATGGCGTCGTGATGGAGCTGATCCTGGCCACCGACCCCAACCTCGAGGGCGAGGCCACCGCCACCTACCTGGCTCGCTTGCTGCGCCCGATGGGCCTTACTGTCAGTCGACTGGCCAGCGGGCTGCCGGTCGGCGGCGACCTGGAGTACGCCGACGAGGTCACGCTGGGCCGGGCGCTGTCCGGGCGCCGGTCGGTCGAGTGAGCCCTGCGTCGAGGCGCTGGTTCTGGTCCGGGGTAGTCGTCGCGTTGGGGGTCACTGCCGCCGGCGCGGGCACGGCGGTAGCCGGGATCATGCAGGCCGGGCGAGTGGAGACGACCGTCGAGGACTACTTCGCCGCGGTGGCCGACGGCCGGGCCGCCGACGCGCTGGCCCTGGGCGCGATCCCAAACGGCGATCGCTCCTACCTCACCCAGGATGTGCTCGATGCGCAGCGCGACATCGGCCGCATCTCCGGTGTCGACGTCGGGACGGTGACGAGGTCCGGATCCGCGGCGTCGGTCGACGTGTCCTATCGGGTATCGACGGGGGCGGCCTCCTTCGATGTGCGCGACACCGTGCACCTGGACAAGCACGGCTGGCGCTGGCGGATGGCCGCAGTCGCCGCGCCCGTCTCCGTCACGGCCGACACTGCGGCGGACCGCGTCGCGCTGGCCGGCACGGCGCTGCCGGTCAAGCCCGTGCTGATGTTCCCCGGCAGCCTGCCCCTGGAGACCAATAGTGAGCTGTTGACTGTTTTCCGCGAGCAAACCGTCGCGCGGTTCGCGGCGTCGGGGCCGGTCGATGTTGTCATCGGCGTATCGGCCGATGGGCAGACCGCGATCGCCGCCGCGCTGGACGCCGCGGTCGCCGCCTGCCTAGGCCCTGCGAATGCCGACCCGACCTGCCCGACCACAGTGCAGGGAGTCCGGTTCGTGCCGGGCTCGATGACCGGGTCGCCGACGCAGCCGCCGTCGGTCGCCGGTGTCACCTACGGGGTCCTCCCGGATCCGTCCGGTCGCATCCTCGCATCGGGCAACTTCCAGGCCCAGGTGCAGTGGAAGCAGCTGAACTTCAACAACGTGGCCGAGACCAAGACCGATGCCCTGACGCTCAGCTACAAGGCCACGGTTCCCGCGGTGGACCCGATCCGCGTCCTGTGGGGATCGTGAGGGGCCCGCGCAGTCCTGGATCGCGGCGGGCCGGGGGGCTCGTGGCGATGCTCGCCGTTGTCCTCGCCGTGCTGATGACGGCGAACCCCGTTGCGGCGTCGGCGGCCGCGCCCGGCCCGCCCAGCGCGCCGCTGTGGTGGTTCGACTACTGGAATGTGGCCCAGTTGAGGGCGCAGGGGGCCACCGGCCGGGGCATCACGATCGCCGTGGTCGACACGGGCGTGCAGGCCGATATCCCGGAGCTCGCCGGGAAGGTGCTGAGCGGCGCGGACTTCACCGGCCGGGGCGGCGACGGGCGGGTCGATTACGACAGCGACCCCTTCGGGCACGGCACCGCGATGTCGTCGCTGATGGTGGCCTCGTCCGGGTACGCGGGCATCGAGGGCATCGCCCCCGACGCCCGGCTGCTGCCGATCGCCGTCCCGCTGACCGGCGCCGGCCCGTCGGCGCTGACCGCAGCCGACGCGCTGCCCCAGGCCATCCGGTGGGCCGCCGACCACGGCGCATCGATCATCAGCATGTCCCTCGGCGGGGATCGCGACCCCGCGCGGGACGCAGTGCCCTGCCCGGTCGGCCATCAGGACGCCATCACCTACGCCATCAACAAGGGCGCGATCGTCGTTGCGGCCAGCGGGAACGGCGGCGAGAGCGGCAGCCCGGTCGAGGAGCCGGGCGTGTGCCTCGGCGTCGTGTCGGTGGGCGCGGTCGATTCCGCGCGCGCGGTCAGCTCGTTCTCGTCCCGGCACCCGTACCTGACCGTCAGCGCGCCCGGCCAGCGGATTGCGACGCTGAGCAAGGTGCGCGGCGTCGCCTACGTCGGCGAGGGCACCAGCCAGGCGACGGCGCTGACCTCCGCGGCACTGGCGCTGGTCTGGTCGAAGTTCCCCACCCTGTCCGGGCGCGAGATCGTCACCAAGCTGCTGAATACCGTCGACGATCTGGGCCCGGCCGGCCACGACGACGAATACGGGTACGGCTTCATCCGCCCGGACCTCGCGATCTCCGCCGGCGTCGCCTCGAATGCGCCGAACCCGGTGTACGACGGCATTGAGCCTTATCTACCGACCGACGCGCCTAGTGAGAGCATCGCGCCTGCGCCTCCGGCCGCAACGGCGCCCGCCCCGCCGGGCACCGTCGAGATCGGCGCGGCTCCGCCGGATACCCCGCCGCTAATGGTCACCGGAGGGGCCGTGGCGGCCGTTGGTGTGGTGATGCTGTGGCTGCTGGTGGTGTTCGGCATCCGCGGCCGACGGCGGCGCCGTCGACGGGAGCCGCCGGTCACCATCTTCGCGCCGGGGCCGGGGTTCGCACCCAGCGAGCCGTATGTGATTGCCCCGGAAGCCGAGACGGCGACGCCACCCACCCCCGAGGAGTCGGTATCGCCGCCGTCATCAACAACTGTCTGAACTGCCAGTCTGAGCTGGCTTACCGCTAGTTAGACTGGCTGCGCGCCGCGGCTGATCCAGTACTCGTTCAGCGCGCCCTGCACCTTGCCTAGGTAGATGAAGATGCCCGCGATGGGGATGAACAGCCAGAGCGCGGTCATCGCGCTGACCGGGGACTGCATGCCGCCGGCCTCGCGCACGGTCTTGACATCGTTGGCGATCAGGAACGGCGGCACGATGCCGGTGAGGATGGCCAGGATCAGCTGGACCGCACCGCCCACCCCGACACCGCTGTGGGCCTTGATTTCCTCGGAGGTCTTGTAGCAGTACACCCACCAGTAGATGCCGAGGGTGATGATGCTGAGCAGGCCGACGGTCACGGCCTTGCGCGGCGTGCCGATCGGCCCTTGGTTTCCATAGCCCTGCGCCGGCGGGGCGGGGGCGTACTGGGGCTGGCCCTGGGTCGGGTCAAACGGGGGAGCGGTGGTCATGGTTTGCCTCCATGCGTCGTGTGGATAGCCTCACACGGATCTTGCCACCATCCAGGGGGATTGCGCTGGTTCAGCTGGTGATGTCTTTGCGGTCGAAGGCGAGCCACGCGGTGGCAAAAAAGATAGCCGAGTACACCAAGGCCAGCCCCGTGCCGCGCATCATGTCGTCCCACACCACTTCGGGGCCCAGCGCGTCGACCCAGGAGTACTGGAAGTGGGTCGGCAGGAACTGCCGGTACGGGTCCAGCGCGGTGATCGAATCCAGGATGTTGGAGACGATCACGAGCATCACGCTGCCGCCGACCGCGCCCAGCGGCGCATCGGTGAGCACCCCGAGCAGGAAGGCGAGTCCGGCCACCACCAGGGACTGGCCGCAGCTGTAGGCCAGCACGATTAACAGCCGGCTGAGGGCCTCGCCCCAGCCGAACGAGCCGCCCAGTGGCGACTCGACTGGGGCCCAGCCGAAGAACGCGCCGCCGACCAGGAAGGCCCATAGGGGCAGAAGCAGCTGAGCCGCGAAGCTCAGCAGCAGGGCGATGATGAGCTTCTGGCGCAGCAGGCGGGCGCGAGGGACCGGTATGGCCAGTAGATAGCGCAGTGAGGACCAGCTGGCTTCGCTGGCTACCGAATCGCCGCAGAACAGGGCGACCATCACCACGAGCAGGAAGCCGACGGAGACATATTCGGTGAACAGCGCGAAGTTCCCTGCGCCCGATGTTGCCACCTGGAGCAGCGCCGGCCCGCCGCCGGTGTCGTCGCCGGTGCCGCCGATCCGGAACGCCAGCGCGATGAGGACGGGCAGCACGAGCACGAGGATGGCGACGGCCTGAGTCCGTCGGCGGCGGACCTGGCGGGCGAGCTCCACGCGCAGGGGCAGCGTGCCGCGCAGGTCATGGGCGCCGCTGCGCGATTGCGCGGTGTCCAGCCGGCTGTGGGTCCCGACCCGCGTGGCGGCGCTCACCGCGTTCGCGTCCCGACGCTCAGGAGCGCTGGTCATCGTCGCCTCCGATCAGCTGAAGGAAGACCTCTTCGAGGGCCCGCCGCGCGGGCACCTCGGTGGCCGTGATGCCCGCCGCGGTCAGTGCCGCCATCGCCTTAGCCGGATCGGCCACCGCGAGCTGGGTCGATCCGGCGCCGGCGATGTCCTCGACGGCGCCGGCCGACACGATCCGGCCCCGATGCATGACCACGACGTGGCTGCACGTCTGCTCCACCTCGGACAGCAGATGGCTGGAGACGATCACCGTGCGGCCCGTCGCGGCGTAGCGCCGCAGCACCGAGCGCATCTCGGCGATCTGCGGCGGGTCGAGCCCGTTGGTCGGCTCGTCCAGCACCAGGACCTCCGGCAGGCCGAGCATCGCCTGCGCGATGGCCAGTCGCTGGCGCATCCCCTGGCTGTACGTCTTGACCTTGCGATCGACCGATGCGCCCAGGCCGGCGATCTCCAGGGCGGTCTCGACATCGGCCTCGGGCGAGGCGAGGCCGGTAGCGGCCCAGAACAGCCTGAGGTTGTCCCGCCCGGACAGGTGCGGCAGGAAGCCGGCGCCCTCGACGAAGGCGCCCAGCCGGGACAGCACGGGCGCCCCGGGCACGATGACCTGCCCGAACACCAGGATGCGCCCGCTGGTCGGCCGGATCAGGCCCATCACCATGCGCAGCACCGTGGTCTTGCCCGCGCCGTTGGGCCCGAGCAGCCCAACGACTTGACCGCGCTCGACCCGGAAGCTGACGCCGTCGACAGCTCGATAGCCGCTTCGGTATTCCTTGACCAGGTCCTGGACAATCAGCGGAACCTCGTTGCCGTGATCGGCATCGCCATCGGGGCTGTCATCCGCGACGGTCCTTGGGCCGAGCCTGCGGCCTCGGCGGGCGAGGGCGATCGGCGCCAGCCAGGCCACGAGTACAGCCAGCGCAACGGCTGCGAGCCCGGCCAGCAGCCAGACCCGCGGGCTGCCGCTGCGCAGGGTCTCGCCGCTCAGCGTCGGGACGGACAGCTCGCCATTGCCTTGCAGTTGGATTGTGTACTGGGCCGGCGCACTCGGCAGCGTGTAGCCGAGGTCGGTGGTGGCCACCGAGACGCGCAGGCGGTCGCCCGATGCGAATTGGGTGACGATGCCCGGCAGCTCGATGGTGACATCGCGCGGCACACCGGGCTGGAGGCCGGTCAGCAGCACCGGCGACACCAGACCGGCGGGCAGCGAGTCGCCACCGTCGGGCGACACGTCGTGCAGGCCGACGAACAGGGTGGCGGAGGTGGTGGTCAGCGAGGTGACGGTCAGCTGGATCTGGGCCGAGCCGACCACCAGGACGCTGGCCGACAGCGGCGCGCTGACGAAGTCGGCCACCTGCCCAGGCGGATCGGTCAGCGCCGCGGTCTGCCCGCCGAGCAGCCCGGCCGCGTCGAGCAGGCCGCCCAGGGCGGGCACCGAGGTGACGGCTGCGGGCGCGCCGCCGGCAGGGGCGTTGATGGTCTGGGCCGCGCCGGTCAGGGCCAGCGAGTGGCGCGGGGCATCGGGCGCGCCGGCGATGCCGGGGTAGCCGCCCGTCACCCTGATCGTCTGCGCCACGCTGCGCCCGGTCGCCGCCGAGAGCCCGGCGCCGGAGCGGTCGAACACGAAGGCCTGGTCGGTGGCCGGCCGCTTCCCGTCCACGAGCACCGTCTGGAACCAGTCGTCGATAGCGGACAGCGAGGGCGATCCGCCGCCGTCGTGCCCGCCGGCCCGCCAGCGCACCTGCACCGGGGTGCCGTTCGCGGCGATGCCCCGGGCGTTGGCGTCGGCTTGGCCGAGCGGGAACAGCGAGTCGCGCTGGCCCTGGCTGAGCAGCGTCGGCGCAGTAATCGACGACAGCACCGACGCCGGGCTGGAGGCGTGCAGCAGCGCGAGCGTGGCGGCGTCCGCAGCCCCGGTCTGCGCCGCGCGCTGGTAGAGGTCGCAGATCTCGGGGGCGAACCGGCCGCATCCGCTGTTGGCCCCGCTATCGCCATCATCGCCGCCGGCGGCGAACAGATAGCCGGCCCAGAGGCGCTTGAAGACCCCCGAGCCGGTGGCGCCGCCTTGCTCGGACTGCGGGAAGAGCGCGTCGGCCAACTCGTTCCACGTGATGTCCGCCGCAACCACGTCGATCCGGGTGTCGTAGGCGGCCAGCAGCAGGGCCAGCGCGCCGCCGTAGGACGAGCCGGCCACCCCGACCCGCGGGTCGCCGGGCCCGTCGAGCTCGACCGACGACTGCTGGGCCAGCCAGTCGACCAGCCGACTCGCGTCGGCGATCTCGTAGTCCGGTGCGTCGAGATGGATCAACCCGCCGGATGCGCCGAAACCGCGGGCGCTGTAGGTCAGAACGACGTAGCCGCGCCGGGCCAGGCTCCTGGCCTCGTCGGCAACCGAGCCCTTGCTACCGCCGAATCCGTGCGCGAGCAGCACCGCCGGGGCGGGCGTCGATTCCGGCAGGTAGAGCGTGGTGTCGAGCGACACCGCGGCGCCGCCGGGCTCCGCGACGCCGGCGATGCGCTGGCTGGTAGTCGCGATCGGCGGGTCCCGGCGGACCGCTGCGATGGCGACGAGCGCGGCAATCAGCCCCAGCACGACACCGACGGAAATGGCGGCCCGGCGATGAGCCCGGATCCAGCGGCTCACTCAGTCCGCCGGATCGCCGATGTCATCAAGCCAGCCTAGGCACGCGCCGCCATCCCCGCCGAAGTCACGCGGACTGGTCGCGGGCCACCCGGTTCAGCCCGCTGATCACGGCATTGATCGACGCGGTGCTGAGGGACTCGCTGATGCCGACGCCCCACAGCACCTGGTCGCCGACCTCCAGCTCCAGGTACGCGGCGGCCTCGGCGTCGCGGCCGGCCGAGAGCGCGTGCTCGGTGTAGTCCAGCACCCGGACATTCAGCCCGCCCAGGCCCATATCGACCGTCGACAGCGCCTCGCAGAATGCGGCCAGCGGGCCGTTGCCCTGCCCGGTGATCTCGAAGTCGCTGCCGTTCGAGCGCACGGTGGCCTGGATGGTGTCGACGCCGTCCTCGCTCCGGGAGGAGATGCGCTGCACCGAGAACGCGCCGGGCGCCAGGTACTCGCTGGTGAAGATCTCGTGCATCTGGGCGGGAGTGACCTCGCCGCCCTCGTCGTCGGTGTGCCGCTGGATGACCCGGCTGAACTCGATCTGCATCTTGCGCGGCAGGTCCATCGAGTACTCGGACTTCATGATGTAGGCGACGCCGCCCTTGCCTGACTGGGAGTTGACGCGGATGACGGCCTCGTACGAGCGGCCGACGTCCTTCGGGTCAATAGGCAGGTAAGGAACGGCCCAAGGGATGTCGTTGACGGTGGTGCCGGCCGCCGCGGCATCCATAGCCATGTACTCGAAGCCCTTCTTGATCGCATCCTGGTGCGACCCGGAGAACGCGGTGTAGACCAGATCGCCGCCGTACGGGTGGCGCTCGTGGACGTCGATCCGGTTGCAGTACTCGACGGTGCGGCGGATCTCGTCGATGTCGCTGAAGTCGATCTGCGGGTCGATGCCCTGGCTGAAGAAGTTCAGGCCCAGCGTCACCAGGTCGACGTTGCCGGTGCGCTCGCCGTTGCCGAAGAGGCAGCCCTCGATGCGGTCGGCGCCGGCCAGGTAGCCCAGCTCGGCGGCGGCCACGGCGGTGCCGCGGTCGTTGTGCGGGTGCAGCGACAGCACGATGGAGTCGCGGCGGGCCAGGTTCCGGTGCATCCACTCGATGGAATCGGCGTAGATATTCGGGGTGATCATCTCGACGGTGGCCGGCAGGTTCAGGATCACCTTGCGGTCCGGCGTCGGCTGCCACACGTCGGTGACGGCGTCGCAGACGCGGACGGCGAACTCCAGCTCGGTGCCGGTGTAGGACTCGGGGCTGTACTCGAAGTAGATCTCGGTGTCCGGGACGGTCTCGACCAGCTTCTGGCAGAGCCGGGCCGCATTGACGGCGATGTCGACGATGCCATCCTCGTCCAGGCCGAACACGACGCGCCGCTGCAGCGTCGACGTGGAGTTGTAGAGGTGGACGATCGCCTGCTTGGCCCCATGGATCGACTCGAAGGTGCGCTCGATCAGCGCCTCGCGGGCCTGGGTCAGGACCTGGATGACGACGTCATCGGGGATCAGGTTCTCCTCGATCAGCTGCCGGACGAAGTCGAAGTCCGTCTGGCTGGCGGCTGGGAAGCCGACCTCGATCTCCTTGTAGCCCATCGACACCAGCAGGTTGAACATGCGCAGCTTGCGCTCGCCGTTCATCGGGTCTATCAGGGCCTGGTTGCCATCGCGCAGATCCACCGCGCACCAGCGCGGGGCGACAGTCAGGTGCTTGTCCGGCCAGGTGCGGTCGGGCAGCGATACCCGGATCTGGTCCTGGAATGGGACGTACTTCTGGATCGGCATGCCGCTGGGCTGCTGGGCGTTGCGGGCGTCGTACTCATTCATGTCGGGACTGCCTTCTGCTGGATGCGGACCGGGCCCGCGAGGGGATTCGGTCGGCACAGCAGTCAGCCCGCGACGAGGGGCCGACCGGGGTTACCGGGCCTCGTCGCGGCGCAGAAGGAGAAGTAGCGCACGCATGATGGCTCCGAGGGTAACCCACGATTCGCGCGCGCGTCACCTGTCTTTGCCGCCGACGCGAGGGGCGCCGGTTTACCCGGTGGGGCCGCAGTGACATCACTCAGAGTACAAACGAACTTAACGCAGGGTAAGTTTCGTGTATGGACCGAAGATGACCAGCCCGACCGACCAGCTGCTCGCCGAGCTGCACCGGCGTGGGCTGACCCGCAATGGCGTCGCCCGCGCCCTCAAGCACATCGACGACGAGGGCACGACGCTGCGCGACGCGCTCGTGGGCCAAGACCTGGTCACTGATGTCGAGTTCGCGGTGGCCCAAGGCACTGTGTACGGACTCGATGCCGTGGATCTGGGCACCTACCCGGTCGATGACGCGGCGCTCGGGGCCATCCCGCTGGCCCTCGCCCGTCGCCATGAGGTCGTGGGCATCGATTTCGAGGACGGGACGCTGGTCGTCGCAGTCTGCGAGCCGGGCAATGTCCTGGCCATCGACGATGTCCGCGCCAGCACCGGCCGAACCATCCGAGTGGTCGTGGCGGCCCGGACCGACCTGATGGCCAAGCTCGATCAGCAGTCGCGCGAGCAGAGCGGCCTGGGCGGTCTGGCGTCATCGTCGCCGGCCGCATCCTCGACCGTGTCCGAGACCATCACGGCCGACGACGATGGCCCGATAGTCCGGTTCGTGAACTCGCTCATCGATCAGGCAGTGCAGAGCAGGGCGTCCGATATTCATCTCGAGCCCGGCGAGCACCACGTGCTCATCCGATTCCGGATCGACGGCGTCCTGCACGAGGTCGATTCCGCCCCGTCCAGCGCGCATGCGTCGCTCATCTCGCGGCTAAAGATCATGTCCGGCCTGGACATCACCGAGCGCCGGATGCCGCAGAGCGGGCGGATCAGCGCACGGACGGGCGGGCGGGTCGTCGACCTGCGCACGGCCACGCTGCCGACGGTGTGGGGCGAGAAGATGGTCCTGCGGGTCCTGGACACCGCCGGCGTCGATCTGGACCTGCGCGCGCTGGGCTTCAGCGAGCGCAACCTCGAGACCTTCGCGGCGGCGTTCCGCAAGCCGCACGGGATGATCCTCGCGACGGGGCCCACCGGGGCCGGCAAGTCGACGACGCTGTACGCGACGCTGAAGGAGATCGCCCGCCCCGAGATCAACGTGATCACCGTCGAGGACCCGGTCGAGTACCGGATGCCCGGCATCAACCAGGTGCAGGTGAATACCAAGGCCGGGGTCACGTTCAGCGCGGTGCTGCCGGCGATCCTGCGAGCCGACCCTGATGTTGTGCTGATCGGCGAGATCCGGGACCGGCCGACGGCGATCACCGCGGTGGAGGCCGCGCTCACTGGGCACCTCGTCCTCAGCACATTGCATACTAATGATGCCCCGAGTGCCTTCACCCGCCTGATCGAGATGGGCGTCGAGCCGTTCCTGGTGGCGTCGTCCCTGGAGTGCGTGATTGCCCAGCGCCTGGCCCGGCGGCTGTGCGAGTGGTGCAAGGAGGCGTACGAGGTCGACGAGGAGATGCTCGCCGGCATGCGCTGGCCCGCCGACGTCCCCGTCCCCGAGGCGCTGTTCCGCGCGGTCGGCTGCCGGTCCTGCGCGAATACCGGCTACCGGGGCCGACTGGGCCTGCATGAGGTAATGGCCGTCTCGGATTCCGTCGCCCGGTTGGCCGCGCGCCAGGGGACGACCCAGGACATCCTGGAGCAGGCCCGCGCCGACGGGATGCAGGACCTGCGCAGCGACGGCTCGCTCAAGGCCGCAGCGGGCCTGACGACGATGGACGAGGTCATCCGCGTCGCAGGCTGACCTGCGGCGATCGCTCGCATGAATCGCGCGTTAATTTCGCGCGGTTATACATGGCCGGAATCCTGATTTTCTTCAGCAGTACCCGCGTCGGCCACGACGCCCGTTAAGTCGAGTTGTGGTTCGCCCGTCTATGTCGTAACTTGGAGCAACCAAGCACTAACCCAGAGTGTTCGTCGCCGTGATGGTGCTGTCGGTTTCCCTCTCCCCAAGCAACGAGGAGGCCTCGTGACGCTCGATGCTCCCCTCCTTGTCGCACCCCGTGCGGGTCAGTCGCACGCGGCCGACGCCCCGTCGATGCTGGCGTCGCCGTTGCCAGGGGACTTGGAGGACCTGCTCCGGCAGATGCTCGCGCTGGGCTCCTCGGACCTGCACCTCAGCGCCGGGATCCCGCCGTCCGCGCGCGTGCACGGTGACATCCGTCGGCTCGAAGGCTGGCCGGTGCTCCAGCCCGAGCACACCGAGGCGCTGGTGCGCTCGGTGCTGACCTCCCAGCAGTGGTCGCTGTTCGCCGCGACGTCCGAGCTCGACCTCGCCGTGCACCCCGAGGGATTGGGCCGATTCCGCGTCAACGTCATGCGGCAGAAGGGCGCCGTCGGGGCCGTCATGCGGGCCATCCCGACGAAGATGCCGGCCCTGACCGACCTGCTGATCCCGGCGGTGGTGAGCGGCTTCGCTGACCTGCCCCGTGGGCTGGTGCTCGTCACCGGGCCGACCGGCTCAGGCAAGTCCACGACGCTCGCCGCGATCATCGACGAGATCAACGCCAACCAGCGCCGGCACATCGTGACGATCGAGGACCCAATCGAGTTCGTCCACTCCTCCAAGCGCGGCATCGTCAACCAGCGCGAGGTCGGCTCCGACACCACCAGCTTCGCCACGGCGCTGCGGGCGGTCCTGCGGCAGGACCCGGACGTCATCCTCCTGGGGGAGATGCGCGACCACGAGACCGCCGCCGCGGCGATCACGGCCGCCGAGACCGGCCACCTGGTGTTCGCCACGCTGCACACCCAGTCCGCGGCGCAGACCATCGACCGGCTCATCGACATGTTCCCCCCGGCCCAGCAGAACCAGGTGCGGTCCCAGCTCGGGGTCGCGCTGCGCGGGATCGTGACGCAGGCGCTGCTGCCGCGGCGCGATGGCCAGGGCCGCGTCGTGGCGGTCGAGATCCTGATGGCGACGCCGGCGATCCGGAACCTGATCCGCGAGGGCCTCATCCACCAGATCCCGTCGGCGATGCAGGCCGGCGGCCGCTCGGGCATGATCACCTTCGATCAGCACCTGGCCCAGCGCGTGCGCGAGAGCCTCATCACGATCGAGTCCGCCAATCTGGTGGCGCAGGATCGCGACGAGCTGCGCCGACTGATCGGTCGCGGCTGATGCCCGCCGTCACCACCTTCGCCTACGAATCGCGGACGATCGAAGGTAAGCGCGCTAAGGGCAACATCGAGGCCGTCGACCGGGCCGCGGCCCAGGACTCGCTCTTCAACCAGGGCATGATCGTCATGAGCCTGGATGAGGCCGGTTCCGGCCTGCACCGCGAGCTCCACATCCCCGGTCTCGGCAGCAGCGTCGGCCCTAAGGATCTCTCGCTGTTCGCCCGCCAGTTCTCGACGATGACCAGCTCGGGCCTACCGCTCATGCGCGCGCTATCGATTCTCGAGCAGCAGGCGGGCAAGGAGAAGCTCGCCGTTGCCATCCGCAAGGTGCGCACGGACGTCCAGGGAGGCAGCTCGCTATCGGGGGCGATGGGCGCGCAGGCCGACGTGTTCCCGACGCTGATGGTGAACCTGGTGCAGGCCGGGGAGACCGGCGGGTTCCTGGACCAGGCCCTCCGGCGCATCGCCGACACCTACGAGTCCGAGGCCAAGCTCCGCTCGAGTGTCAAGGCCGCGCTGACGTATCCGGTGGTGGTGCTGATCTTCAGCCTGCTCATGGTTGTCGGTGTGCTGGTGTTCATCGTGCCGATCTTCGAGAAGATGTTCGCCTCCCTCAATGGCACATTGCCGCTGCCGACCCGGATCCTCGTGTCGATCAGCCACGCGATGATCTGGCTCGGGCCCGTGCTGCTGGCGCTGGCGATCCTCGCGGTGCTGGGCTTCCGGCGCGCCGTGCAGAAGCCCGAGGTCCGCTTGGCGGTCGATCGGTTCAAGCTGCGCGTCCCGGTGTTCGGCCCGCTGATGACCAAGGTCGCGATCAGCCGCTTCGCCCGGAACTTCGGCACGCTGCTGGCGGTCGGCGTGCCGGTGCTCCAGGCACTCGACGCAGTGGCCGGCGCGACCGGCAATGCCGCCGTCGGCGCCGTCATGAAGGACATCGGCCGGAGCGTCCGGCACGGCGGATCGATGGCGGATCCGTTGCACCGCACCGAATTATTCCCCCCGATGGTCGCCCAGATGATGGAGGTCGGCGAGGAGACCGGGCAGGTCGGGCTCATGCTCGACAAGCTGGCCGACTTCTACGACCACGAGGTGGAGACCTCCACCGCGGCGCTGACCGCCGCGCTGGAGCCCATCATGATCGTGGTCCTCGGCGGCGTCGTCGGGTCGATGCTGATCTGCCTCTACCTGCCGATGTTCACCATCTACCAGAACATCGAGTCATGACCGGCCTCCTGGCGCGGCGCCTCCGGACGGCCGCGGCGGTCGCGGTGCTGCCGGCGGCGATTGCCCTGGCGCCTATGCCCTCAGCATCGGCGGCGACCGGCACGGCCTATGCAACGACTATCACCGCGAGCGCCGCGACCGGGTGCGGTGGCGGTTTGCTGGGATCGACGCTCTGCCCGATCCTGTACCCAGTAGTGGGGCCGCTGGTGAACTCCACGGTCAGCATCCTGCTGTCGGGCCTGACCGGCGCGCTGAGCAGCACCGCAGGGACGCCCAGCGCCACGACAACCCCCGCCGGGACCAATGTCGTGCTGTCGGGGGCGGGCACGGCGCCGGCCAGCGGGGGCAACTACGCGGCGCTGGCCGGAATCAACGTGGTGGGCGTGGTGGCCACGAATGTCAGCGAGGTGCTGACCCAGCGCATCTCGACGGCTGCGGGCGACCAGTTGACGGCGCAGTCGCGGTTGGCCGGGCTCAGCGTGAATGTGCTGGGCCTAGTGACGATCTCCGCCGGTGTGCTCGATGCCCGCTCGTCGTGCGCGCCAGTCGGCGCCCCGACCGCGACGGCCTCGCTGGCCGGGCTCACGGTCGGGCTGCTCGGCGCGACCATCGGGGTGACGATCGCCGGCGACGGATCCATAGTCGGCATCGTGTCGGGTGCGACGTCGCTCGCGCTGGCCGTCAACGTCCCAGTCTCCCTTGCCGGCATCACCGCGGTGATGGGCGGCGACGGGCTGCTGACGCTCTCCGGCGCCGGGGTCAGCGTGTCCTTGGGCTCGACCCGAGTGACCGATGCGACGACCTCGCGCGCCACCGCGCTGCACGCCTCCATCGGGCTCAACGTCAGCGGGATCGGCGTCGCGGTGAACCTGGACATCGGCCAAGCCAGCTGCTCGGCCGCATCAGCCACCACGCCCACCAGCTGGGTCCCACCGGAGATCACCTGATCCCGGGACCACCACACACTTCCGTGGAAATCACGGGGACCGGTAGCCGCGTCGGCCAGGACACGGCAACCGGGCACCGCTCGTCCGATCGGACGGGCGCACATTCCAGAGCTGGAGGGCTCACATGAAAATCGCACTGCCGTCGCTGCTTGCACGCAGATCGCTGCTCGCCTCGGACCTCAAGGACGATACCCGCAAGGACAAGGGCTTCACCCTGATCGAGCTCCTCGTTGTTGTCGTCATCATCGGCATCCTGGTGGCCATCGCCATCCCGCTGTACCTCAACTACCGCAAGGGCGCCGAGAACAAGTCGGCCGAATCGGACGTCCG
>JAOPVO010000061.1 GCA_025966155.1 Pseudonocardiales bacterium | reverse complement strand
CCCAGCTTCGACGGCAACGTCCAGGCGGTCGACGGGCTGTCCTTCTCACTCGAGCGCGGCCGGACCCTGGGGATCGTGGGGGAGTCCGGCTCGGGCAAGTCGGTGACCGCGCAGGCGATCATGGGCTTGCACAAGGGAAGCAAGGCGCAGATCTCGGGGGAGATCTGGCTGGAGGGCTCGGAGCTGGTCGGCGCCAGCGAGGCGCGCATGCGCGACCTGCGCGGCCAGGAGGCGGCGATGATCTTCCAGGATCCGCTGTCCTCGCTGCACCCGTTCTACACAGTGGGCAAGCAGATCGCCGAGGCCTACCGCGTCCACAACAAGGTGAATCGCAAGGCGGCCCGCTCGCGGGCGGTCGAGATGCTCGAGCGCGTCGGGATCCCCAATCCCGACAAGCGATTCGACGACTACCCGCATCAATTCTCCGGCGGTATGCGCCAGCGCGCCATGATCGCGATGGCGCTGGTCTGCGACCCAAAGCTCCTGATCGCCGACGAGCCGACCACCGCCCTCGATGTCACCGTTCAGGCGCAGATCATCGAGCTGATGAAGGAGCTGCAACGCGAATTCGACTCGGCGATCCTGCTGATCACCCATGATCTGGGGGTCGTCGCCGAGAGCTGCGACGACGTCGTGGTGATGTACGCGGGCAATGCGGTCGAGTACGGCACCGTCGAGGACATCTTCTACCGGCCGGAGATGCCGTACACGTGGGGATTGCTGGCCTCGATGCCGCGGATGGATCGCACCCGCTCCGAGCGCCTGGTTCCCATCCCGGGCCAGCCGCCGTCGCTGATCAATGTGCCGCACGGCTGCGTGTTCAACGCGCGGTGCCAGTACCAGCACGAGGTCGACGGCGGGCCCCAGCTCTGCCGGGCCGAGCGCCCGCTGCTGCTGCCGGTAGGGCCGGGGGCCGATCATGAGGCCAAATGCCACATCGATCCCGAGCGCCGCCGGGCTATCTGGAGCGAGCAGATCGGACCGACGCTATGACAGCCGCACGGACCCCGGCCCCGATGAGCGGATCGGCGCAGACGACGCCGGGCCCGGACGAGGACGGGCGGCTCCACCCCGCCGCGGATGATCCGGAGGCGCTGCTGTCGCTGAACCAGGTGCGCAAGCACTTCCCGATCCGCTCGGGCGTTCTCCAGCGGAAGACCGGCGCGGTGAAGGCGGTCGACGGGATCTCGCTGTCGGTGCGGGCCGGGGAGACCCTGGGGCTCGTGGGGGAGTCCGGCTGCGGCAAGTCCACGGCGGGGCGGGTGATGACCCGGCTGCTCGATCCGACGGCCGGCACCATCCGCTTCGACGGCCGCGACATCAGCCGCATCTCCGCATCGGACCTCCGGCCGCTGCGCAAGCAGATGCAGACGATCTTCCAGGACCCCTACGCGTCGCTGAACCCGCGGCACACCATCGGCACGATCATCGGCTCGCCGTTCGAGGTCCAGCGGGTCAAGACCGAGTCCGGGATCAAGGCGGCCGTCCAGGATCTGATGGCCCGGGTCGGGCTGAACCCCGAGCACTACAACCGGTACCCGCACGAGTTCTCCGGCGGCCAGCGCCAGCGGATCGGGATCGCCCGTGCGATCGCGCTGCGGCCCAAGCTGATCGTCTGCGACGAGCCGGTGTCGGCGCTGGATGTCTCGATCCAGGCCCAGGTCGTCAATCTGCTCGAGGACCTCCAGTCCGAGTTCGGCATCGCCTACGTCTTCATCGCCCACGACCTGTCGGTGGTTCGCCACATCTCCGATCGGGTCGCGGTGATGTATCTGGGCCGGATCATGGAATTGGCCGATCGCGACGAGCTCTACGGGGCCCCGATGCACCCGTATACCCACGCGCTCATGTCGGCGGTCCCGGTCCCCGACCCGGCCAAGGAGGCACGCCGCGAGCGCATCCTGCTGCGCGGGGACCTCCCGAGCCCCGTCAATCCGCCGACCGGGTGCGTCTTCAGCACGCGCTGCCCCAAGTTCCGCGATGAGCTCGACGACAGCCAGCGCGACCGGTGCCAGACATCGGTGCCGGCCCTGGACATCGGGCGGCCCGGCCACTTCGTCGCCTGCCACTTCCCGCAGGAGCGCCCCGAACTGGCCGCCGCCGAGCCCGAGCGGCACTCCGCCTAGAAGCACCGCGCCCAAAGCGCCCGCTCTGGCGGAGCCGCCTGCATCCCGGAGGCGGTACCATTCCCGCAGCAGTCCACTTCGGTGGGCTGACTTCGCGTGCCCGCTCCCTGTTGTTCTCGGGGAGTAGGCGGTCGCAATCGGTCCCTCCAGCTTCGGCTGATCGGCTCCGCGGCCGCGACACCGGGCACCAGGGCGGCGCCTCACATCCGGGGCGGCGCATCAACCGAGGACCGCGCAGGTGGTCTCGTCGGTCATGCCCACGGCATGTCCCGATGGGCGCATGCGCACGAGAAGTCAGAGGAGGACGTTCGGTTATGGCCGTCGTCACCATGAGGGAAATGCTCGATTCCGGCGTGCACTTCGGGCACCAGACCCGCCGCTGGAACCCGAAGATGAAGCGATTCATCTTCACCGAGCGCAATGGCATCTACATCATCGACCTGCAGCAGACGCTGTCCTACGTCGACCGCGCGTACGAGTTCGTCCGCGAGACCGTCGCGCACGGCGGCAGCGTGATGTTCATCGGCACCAAGAAGCAGGCGCAGGAGGCAATCGCCGAGCAGGCGACGCGCGTGGGCATGCCCTACGTCAACCAGCGCTGGCTCGGCGGGATGCTGACCAACTTCCAGACCGTCTACAAGCGGATCCAGCGCCTCAAGGAGCTTGAGGCCCAGGAGCTCGACGGCTGGCAGGGCACCGCGACGAAGAAGGAGCAGCTCATCCTCACCCGTGAGATGGGCAAGCTCCAGAAGACCCTCGGCGGCATTCGCGACATGACCCGCGTCCCCTCCGCGGTGTGGATCGTCGACACCAAGAAGGAGCACATCGCCGTCGGCGAGGCGCACAAGCTGAAGATCCCGGTCATCGCGATCCTCGACACCAACTGCGATCCCGACGAGGTCGACTACAAGATCCCGGGCAACGACGACGCGATCCGCAGCGCCGCCCTGCTCACCCGGGTCATCGCCGACGCTGTCGCCGATGGCCTCATGACCCGCGCCGCGAACGCCGCGAGTGCCGGTCGCGACGAGAAGCCCGAGGCCGGCGTGCTGGCCGCGGACGAGCCGATGGCCGAGTGGGAGCGCGAGCTGCTCGCAACCCCCGACGCCCAGGGCAGCGCCGCCGCTACCGCCGAGGCCATCGCCCCGGCGGGCTCGACCGATGGTGTGACCCCGGCCGACGCCGCCGCCCTGGCGGGCGACGCCGAGGCTGGCGTCACCGAGGCGCCCGCGGTCGAGACCCCGGCGGTCGAGGCCGCTGCCGACGAGACCCCGGTCGTCGAGGCCTGAGCCTGCTGATCCACTGCTGATCGCGGCGAGCAACGCACTCGATCAGCGTCCACCCGGCCGCCGCCCAGCGCGGCGGCCGGGCACCACCTCCACTCTGTGCGCCGCCGTTTCGGCGGCGGCACGACCCGCGTAGCAAAGGGACGAGACTCATGGCGAATTTCGCCGCCGCCGATGTGAAGAAGCTCCGCGACGCCACGGGCGCCGGGATGATGGACAGCAAGAAGGCGCTCGAGGAAGCCGATGGCGACTTCGACAAGGCCATCGAGGTTCTGCGGATCAAGGGCTCGGCCAAGGTCGCCAAGCGCGGCGCCGAGCGCACCGCGGCCAACGGCCTCATCGCCGCCGCCGAGGGCGCAATGATCGAGCTCGCCTGCGAGACCGACGTCGTCGCCATGAACGACGACTTCCAGACCCTCGCCGGCGACATCGTCGCCCACTTCTCGAACTCCAGCGCCACCGACGTGACGGGCCTGCTGGGCGAGACGCTGGCCGACGGCCGCACCGTCACCGACGCCATCACCGGGCTCGCCGCGGTCATCGGCGAGGTGCTCGAGCTGCGTCGCGCGATCAAGTTCGACAGCAATGTCGCGACTTACCTGCACAAGAAGTCCGCGGACCTGCCGGCGCAGGTCGGGGTCCTGGTGCAGTTCACCGGCACCGACGCCGCTGCCGCCCGCGGGGCAGCGATGCAGATTGCTGCGATGCGCCCGACCTACCTCACCCGCGAGGACGTCCCGGCGGCGACGCTGGAGAGCGAGAGGCGCATCGCCGAGGCGAGCGCGCGCGAGGAGGGCAAGCCCGAGGCCGCGCTGCCAAAGATCATCGAGGGCCGGGTGAACGGCTTCTTCAAGGACTCCGTGCTGCTGGAGCAGTCCTCGGTGCAGGACAGCAAGAAGAGCGTCAAGGCGCTGCTCGACGGTGCCGGCGTGACCCTGACGGCGTTCGCCCGCTTCGAGGTCGGCGAGGTTGTCAAGGCCGCGGAGTCCGTGGACGCCTGATTCAGGCCCTCGCCTAGGCTAGGCCAGCTCAAGAAACGCACTTCGGCGCAGGAACCCCAGGAGGCCGCGATGACGCAGGACTTGTCGATCGCGGCCCCTGGGGATCATGCGCCGCCTGCGTCTGATCCCCTCCGGCCGCTCGATGAGCGGCCCACCCGGCCGTGGCGGCGGGTGCTGCTCAAGCTCTCCGGCGAGGCCATGGCCGGCACCGGCGCGCTCGGGGTCGACCCGGACGTCGTGGCCCGGATCGCCCGCCAGATCGCCGATGTCGTGCGCGGCGGGACCCAGGTCGCCGTGGTCATCGGCGGTGGCAACTATTTTCGCGGCGCGCAGCTTTCCGAGCGCGGCATGGACCGGGCCCGCGCCGACTACATGGGCATGCTCGGCACCGTCATGAACTGCCTGGCGCTGCAGGACTTCCTGGAGAAGGAAGGCATCGACACCCGCGTCCAGACGTCGATCACCATGGGGCAGGTCGCGGAGCCGTACATCCCGCGCCGCGCCGAGCGGCACCTGGAGAAGGGCCGCGTCGTGATCTTCGGGGCGGGCCTCGGGGCGCCGTTCTTCTCCACCGACACCTGCGCCGCCCAGCGCGCGCTGGAGATCGGCTGCGAGGTTCTGCTGATGGGCAAGAACGGGGTGTCCGGCGTCTATGACTCCGACCCCAAGGTCAATGCCGACGCGGTGGAGTACGAGACGCTGCCGTACAACGACGTTCTCGTGCGCGGGCTGAAGGTGGCCGACGCGACCGCGTTCAGCCTCTGCATGGACAACGACCTGCCGTTGGTGGTGTTCGATGTGCTGGTCGATGGGAACATCGGGCGCATCGTCGACGGCGATCGCATCGGGACCTTCGTCAGCAATGAACCCACAACTCGGGTCAGGAGAAAGCCGTGATCGACGAGACGCTCTTCGAGGCCGAGGAGAAGATGGAGAAGGCGGTCCAGGTCGCCCGGGAGGTGCTCGGCGGGCTGCGGTCCGGCCGCGCCACCCCGAACGCGTTCGCGCGACTGGTCGTCGAGTACTACGGGTCGATGACCCCGATCCCGCAGATGGCATCGGTGTCGATCTCCGAGGCGCGGATGGCGATCATCAAGCCCTACGACGTGTCCGCTCTGGCGTCGATCGAGCGCTCGATCCGCGATAGCGACCTCGGGGTCAATCCCACCAACGACGGTGTTGTCATCCGGGTGATCTTCCCGCAGCTGACCGAGGAGCGCCGGCGCGAGCTGGTCAAGGTGGCCAAGGCCAAGGGCGAGGACGCCAAGGTCTCGATCCGCGCGATCCGCCGCACCGCCAAGGATGCGCTGGACAAGCTGTCGAAGGACGGGGACGTCGGCGAGGACGACGCGCACCGCGCCGAGGGCGAGCTGGACAAGACCACCGCCAAGTACGTCGCGTCCATCGACGACCTGGTCAAGGTCAAGGAAGTCGAGCTGCTCGAAGTCTGATGGGCGCTCCGCAGCAACCGCAACCACCGCTCGCCGGCTCCTACAGCGGCCGGCGCCGCAGTTCCGATGAGCACCACGGGACCGAGGTCGTCGACGAGCGCCTCGTCGCCGTCGACACCACCCCGACCGGGCGGCACAGCCGGCTCGAGCTCGAGGCGATGATCGCCGAGGGCGAGGCCCGCGACGCCCGGGATGCCAAGAGCGCCCGCGACGCCCAGAGCGCCCGGGATGCGAGCGCGGCGGCGCAGGTGCTGTCCGCACCGGCGCCGGAGAGCAAGGCCGGGCGCAATCTGCCTGCTGCCATTGCCGTCGGGCTGGGTCTCGCCGCCGCGGTCATAGCGTCGCTGTCCTTCCGGCGCGAGGCGTTCCTGGCCATCGTGATCGTCGCCGCGCTCTACGGGACGTGGGAGCTTCGGCAGGCGATGCGCCACTCGGGCATCTCGCTCCCGCTGGTCCCGCTGCTGGTCGGCGGCGCGGCGATGAGCCTCACGGCCTGGGACCGGGGCGGCGACGGCCTGGTCGTTGCGCTGCTGCTGACCGCGGTCGCCACGGCGGTCTGGCGGACGGCCGATGGGGACGACCCGCCCGGCAGCTACGCCCGGGATGCCGGCGCCGGGATCCTCGTGGCGCTGTATCTGCCGTTCCTGGCCGGCTTCGCGATCCTGCTCGCGCGCCCCGACGATGGGGCCGGGCGGGTGATCGCCTTCATCGTCACCGTGGTGTGCAGCGATGTCGGGGGCTACGCGGTCGGGGCGCTGATCGGCCGTCATCCGATGGCGCCTCTGGTGTCGCCCAAGAAGTCGTGGGAGGGCTTCGCCGGATCGGCGGTGTCCTGCGCAACCGCCGGCGCTCTGCTGTTCGTGCTGCTGTTCCACCAGGAGTGGTGGCAGGGCGCGCTGTTCGGCCTGGCCATCGTGGCTGCTGCGACGGTCGGGGACCTGGGGGAGTCGATGCTCAAGCGCGACCTCGGGATCAAGGACATGGGACGCCTGCTGCCGGGCCACGGCGGGCTCATGGACCGCCTGGATTCGCTGCTCCCGTCGGCCGCCGTCGCCTACCTGCTGGTCAGCGCTTTCGTCCCGTAGATCGTCGTTCGGCCTGACGCTGGATCGGCCCCGTCGGCGAGGCCGCGCCGTTCGTGGTTCACTTGATGCGCTATGTCGTCGCTCCCGCTGGTCTTCGCCGCCCCCAAACGAGCCCTCCCTCCGCGTCATCTGGCGGATCTGGATCTGGACGGGCGCCGCGCCGCGGTCGCCGAGCTGGGGCACAGCGCCTTCCGCGCCGACCAGCTCTCGCGCCAGTACTTCGCCCGCTTCGAGCGCGATGCCTCGGCGATGACCGATCTGCCCGGGGTGGCCCGCCAGGTGCTGGGCGAGTCGCTGTTCCCGCCGCTGCTGACCGAGGTCCGGCATCTGGACACCGATAACGGCGACACGCGAAAGACCCTGTATCGCCTGCACGACGGCACGTTGGTCGAGAGCGTCCTCATGCGCTACCCGGACCGCATCACCATCTGCGTCTCGAGCCAGGCCGGCTGCGGCATGGCGTGCCCGTTCTGCGCGACCGGCCAAGGCGGGCTGAAGCGGAATCTATCCACGGCCGAGATCGTCGACCAGGTGGTTGCCGCCGCGGCGACCTGCGCCCGGGGCGAGCTGCCCGGCGGGCCGGGCCGGCTGTCCAATGTCGTGTTCATGGGCATGGGCGAGCCGCTGGCCAACTACCCGCGGGTGCTCGCCTCCCTGCGGCGCCTGATCGACGAGCCCCCAGCGGGCCTCGGGCTGTCGCAGCGCTCGATCACGCTCTCGACGGTCGGGCTCGTGCCGGCCATCGACAAGCTGACCGCCGAGGACCTCAACGTCACCCTCGCGATCTCCCTGCACGCCCCCGACGATGAGCTGCGCAACACCCTCGTCCCGGTCAACACCCGCTGGAATGTCGCGGAGGTGCTCGGCGCCGCGGATCGCTATGCCGCGCGCTCGGGCCGCCGGTACTCGATCGAGTACGCGATGATCCGCGATGTGAACGACCACGCGTGGCGGGCCGACATGCTGGGCGAGATGCTGTCCACGCGCCTCGCGCACGTCAATCTCATCCCGCTGAACCCCACGCCGGGCTCGGAGTGGGATGCCTCCGACAAGCATGTCGAGCGGGAGTTCCTGCGCCGCCTTCAGGCTCGCGGTGTATCGGCGACGGTGCGCGACACCCGCGGCCGGGAGATCGCCGGCGCCTGCGGCCAGCTCGCCGCCAGCGAGAACTAGCCGCGCCAGCACGTAGTGCTCAGCTGTCGGCCAGGACGGCCGATGGCTCGATCGCGGAGTAGCCATGCGCGTCGGCGACGGCGGCGTTGGTGAGCTGCCCATCGTGGGCATTCAAGCCCGCCGCCAGTGCGCCATCGGCCCGCAGCGCGTCCCGCCAGCCGCGGCTCGCCAGCTCCACGACGTAGGGGAGCGTCACATTCGTGAGCGCATACGTCGAGGTATGTGGGACGGCCCCGGGCATATTGGCCACGCAGTAGAACAGCGAGTTGTGCACCTTGTACGTCGGCTCGGCGTGCGTCGTCGCGTGCGAGTCCTCGAAGCAGCCGCCCTGATCGATCGAGATATCGACCAGCACGCTGCCGGGCTTCATCCGCGACACAAGCTCATTGCTGACCAGCTTGGGGGCCCGCGCGCCGGCCACGAGCACGGCGCCGATCACCAGGTCGGCCTCGAGGACGGCCTGCTCGATCTCATATGCATTGGACGCGATGGTTTTGCAGTGCCCCTGGTAGATCGCGTCGATCTGCCGCAGCCGGGCCACATTGCGATCCAGCAGCAGCACCTCGGCCTGCATGCCGAGCGCGATCGCCGTCGCGTTCTGCCCCGAGACGCCGGCGCCGATGACGACCACCTTGGCCGCGTGGACGCCCGGCGCGCCGCCCATGAGGACCCCGCGGCCGCCGCCCTGCATCATCAGGTGATACGCGCCGACCTGCGGGGCGAGCCGCCCGGCCACCTCGCTCATCGGCGCGAGCAGCGGGAGGGAGCCGTCGGCCAGCTGGACGGTCTCGTAGGCGATGGCCGTCGTCCGGGACTTGAGCAGGGCATCGGTGCAGATGCGGTCGGCCGCCAGGTGCAGGTACGTGAACAGCACCTGGTCGGCCCGCATCCGGTGGAACTCGACCGGGATCGGCTCCTTGACCTTGAGCACGAGGTCGGCCTCGGCCCAGACCTCGTCGGCGCCGGGCCTGATCCGCGCGCCGGCGGCGGCGAATGCGTCATCCGGGATCGATGAGCCGGTGCCCGCGCCGTGCTCGACGAGCACCTCATGGCCTTGGCGCACCAGCTCATGGACCCCGGACGGCGTGATCGCCACCCGGAACTCGTTGTTCTTCAGCTCGCGGGGGACGCCGACTCTCATGGCCCCACCCTAGTGAGCGGCCTCCCCGCCAGCGGGTTACGCCAGGTCGCCGAGGCGGCGCACGCTGCGCTCGAGGTCGGCGGCCGGGACGCGGGGGAACGTGACCCGCTCCAGCACGGCCGGGTCCGTCACCGCCGACCAGTCGTAGGTGTGGACCACCCGCGTCTTGTCGTCCCCAACCGCCTCGAGCTCCCAGCGCCAGAGCATCCCGATGGGCTCGGACCCGACGCGCGCGGGCTTCCACTCGATCAGGCGGCCGGGCTCGAAGGCCGTGATGTGGTTCTCCATCTGGTAGTCCCGGCCCGGGATGCGCATGTCCATGACGAAGGTCTGCCCCACATCGGTGACGGGGGAGGATCCGGTGGCCGAGCGCACCATGCCCGAGCCGTCGATGTCCTGGTGGTTGGCCGGATCGGCGAGGATCTCGAAGAGGCGGGCGGGGGTGCCGTCGACGACGTCGTCGACGACGATGGAGGTTTCAGTCTGCGTGGTCATGCCCGGACTATCGCAAGATCTGCGCGCAACCGCTAGCTCCGGCGTCCGCGGGGCGCCCGCCCGCCACAGTGACGGAGGTCTGCTCGCGGCTATCGGGCAGGGCCTGGCCTCCGGCGGAGGCTGGAGCTCCCCGGATTCGAGCACGACGATCTCGGTGTCGGCATTGAGCGTCTCGCCGCTGAAGAACGACGGGTAGCAGGCCGCGGCCGCGAGCATCAGCACCACCCCGACGAGAAGGGATCTCACGGAGATCGCGAAGACCCCGCCGAACTGGGACGGCCCGAGTCAGCCGCGACCGCGCGCGCCTGCTAGCGCGGGTGGGTCAGGCGATGGGGGTGGTGCTGGGCGCAGGCCCGGGCGAGCGAGTTGGGGCCGGGCGGGCGAGCGACGTGGGCTCAGTCGCGCCAGGACGTGCGCTTGCGGTTGCGGTCCCAGAGAAGCGCGGTGATCAGGCCGGCCATCACCAGCAGCTGGGCCAGGAAGCCCGCTCGGTTGTAGTGCGTGACGCCCAGGAACATGAGGCCGATGATGAACACGACAACCCAGCCGGCGCGCGAGGCCCACGGTCCGAACTCGCCGTTCCAGCCCCAGTCGGAGGGCTGCTCGTGGGCCACATGCGCGACGCCGTGATCGTCGTGCCCGCCGGCGGGCTGGAGATGGCCGTGGGCGTCTGCGGCGCCGAGCTGGCTGCTTGCGCCGTAGGCGCCGGTCTCGCTGGTGGTGCTGTGCTCGGACACTGGCGCTCCTTCTCGGGGACACAGACGGTTGGCCGTGCCACAGAATTGTGACAGGTCGGCGCGGCCTGCGAGCGCCGGGTGGGCCGCGGCGCCGGCGGGGTTGGGCGCGAACGGCAGGCAGGCGGTTGAATGGTCAGGTGCCCGACCTCCGCACGGTGACCCTGCTCGGTGCGACCGGGTCGATCGGGACGCAGACCCTGCAGGTGGTCGCGGCCGCCCCGGACCGCTTCCGGGTGGCCGCCCTCTGCTCCGGCGGGTCGGACATCCCGGCGCTGGCGGCCGCGGCGGCGGCAGTCGAAGCCGAGGCGGTCGGCATCAGCCGCCACGACGGCCTGGCCGAGCTTCGCGCGGCCATTGCGGCGGTGTGGCCGGCGGGCCGGGCGCTCCCGGAGATCGTCGCGGGCCCGTTGGCGGCGGCCGAGCTGGCCGCGCGCCCGGCCGATGTCGTGCTCAACGCCGTCGCAGGGTCGCAAGGGCTGAGGGCCACGCTGGCCGCGCTTGAGGCCGGCACAGTTGTCGCGCTGGCCAACAAGGAATCGCTGGTCGCGGGCGGGCCGCTGGTGCTCGAGCGCGCCGCCCCCGGGCAGCTGGTCCCCGTCGATTCCGAGCACTCGGCGCTGGCGCAGTGCCTGCGCGGGGGAGCGCCGAGCGAGGTCGCCAAGCTCATCCTGACCGCCAGCGGCGGCCCGTTCCGGGGCTGGACCCGCGACCGCCTGGCCCAGGTGCGCCCCGAGCAGGCGCTCGCCCACCCGACCTGGGCGATGGGGCCGCTGGTCACCACCAACAGCGCCACCCTGATCAACAAGGGCCTGGAGCTGATCGAGGCGCACCTGCTGTTCGGGATCGGCTACGACCGCATCGACGTCGTGGTGCACCCGCAGTCGGCCGTGCACTCGATGGTGGAGTTCGTCGACGGATCGACCCTGGCCCAGGCCAGCCCGCCGGACATGCGCCTGCCCATCGCCCTCGCCCTCGCCTGGCCCGACCGGGTGCCGGGCGCCGCGGCGGCGGTCGACTGGGCCACGGCCCAGACCTGGACCTTCGAGCCGGTCGATGAGGAGGTGTTCCCCGCCATCGGCCTCGCCCGCCTGGCCGGGAGCAGCGGGGGCAGCGCGCCGGCGGTGTTCAATGCCGCGAACGAGGCGGCGGTCGAGGCATTCCTGGAGGGCCGCGCGACATTCCTCGATATCGTGGACACCGTCGAGGCTGTGCTCGGACTGTGGCTCTCGCGTGAGCACGTCGCCAGCGGGAACCCGCGTACCGTCGAGGACGTCGAGACGGTGGACCGGTGGGCGCGGGCGCATGCCCGTGAGGCCCTGGCCGCGTCCAGCCGATGATCCCCTGCAGCCGCACGACGCTTCCAGACCTGCATAGCCCCTGAGCCCCGCACGAACGAAAGGCCACGCATGCTGTTCGCGCTAGGCGTGCTTGTCTTCGCGCTGGGCCTGCTGGCCTCCATCGCGCTGCACGAGGTCGGGCACCTAGTGCCGGCGAAGAAGTTCGGCGTCAAGGTGACCCAGTACATGGTCGGCTTCGGGCCGACGGTGTGGTCGCGCAAGAACGGGGAGACCGAGTACGGCGTCAAGGCGATCCCGATGGGCGGCTACATCCGGATGATCGGGATGGTGCCGCCGGCCAAGGCGGCCAGCCGCTGGCCGCGGCGCATGGCCGATCTTGTCGAGGACTTCCGCCGAACCGCCCGCGACGAGGTCCGCCGCGAGGACGAGAGCCGCCAGTTCTACCTGCTCTCGGTGCCCAAGCGGGTGGTGATCATGATGGGCGGCCCGCTGGTCAACCTGGCGCTGTACGTGATCCTCATGACCACCGTGCTGTGCGCCATCGGCACCCAGCAGCTGTCCAACACCCTGGGCGCGGTCAGCGAGTGCATCGTGCCGGCGTCCACATCGGTGCCAGCCGATGGCAGCTGCCCGACCGGGGCGCCCGACTCGCCCGCGGCCCAGGCGGGTCTCCGGGCCGGCGACGAGATCGTGTCGATCAACGGCGTCCGCACGCAGGACTGGGACGACACCGTCTCGATCATCGAGAAGGCGGCCGGCACTGCTCTGACGCTGGAGATCCGCCGGGACGGCCGGGAGCAGACGCTCACCGTCACGCCGGTCGAGAACACCAAGTACGTCGATGGCACGTCCACGCAGACCAAGACCGTCGGCATGATCGGGGCGTCCAGCACGTATGAGTTCCAGCGGATGTCGCTCATCGACGTCCCCGGCGAGCTGACGTCGCAATTCGCGCAGGGCGCGGAGCGCCTGGCCGGCCTACCGATGCGGGTCTGGGAGCTGTTCGGCACCGTCTTCAACGGGGATCCGCGCGACCCCGAAGGCGCGGTCGGCGTCGTGGGCCTCGGGCGCATCGGCGGCGAGATCGCGTCGACGTCGCAGATCAAGACGCTGGAGAAGGTCCAGTTCCTGCTGGCCCTGCTCGCCTCGCTGAACCTGCTGCTGTTCCTATTCAACATGCTGCCGCTGCTGCCGCTGGACGGCGGGCACGTGGCGGGGGCCCTGTACGAAGGCGCCCGCCGGGGGATCGCCAAGCGCCGGAACCGCCCCGACCCCGGGCACGTCGACACCGCGCAGATGCTGCCGGTCATGTACGGGGTCGCGTCGGTGATGATCCTGGTGTCGCTGCTGATCTTCTACGCCGACATCGTGTCCCCGATCAAGCTCTTCGGCTGACCTGATCGGCGCGCAGTTTGGGCGCCGTTCACCCGGAAGGCGGATACTGATTGCGTGGCCACCCAGATCGCACTTGGCATGCCCGCACTTCCGCCGCCCGTCCTCGCGCCTCGGCGCAAGACCCGCCAGATCAAGGTCGGGTCGGTCGCCGTCGGCGGCGGCGCGCAGATCTCGGTGCAGTCGATGACCACGACGCTGACGTCGGACATCAATGCGACGCTCCAGCAGATCGCCGCGCTCACCGCCGCCGGATGCGACATCGTCCGGGTGGCGGTGCCGACGCAGGACGACGCGGATGCCCTGGCCGTCATTGCCAAGAAGTCCCAGCTGCCGGTCATCGCCGACATCCACTTCCAGCCCAAGTACGTCTTCGCCGCGATCGACGCCGGCTGCGCGGCCGTGCGCGTCAACCCTGGCAACATCCGGGCCTTCGACGACAAGGTGGGGGAGATCGCCAAGGCGGCGATGGATGCGGGGACATCGCTTCGCATCGGCGTCAACGCCGGCTCTCTGGACAAGCGGATCATGGAGAAGTACGGCAAGGCCACACCGGAGGCGCTGGTCGAGTCCGCGCTCTGGGAGGCCTCGCTGTTCGAGGAGCACGGGTTCCGCGATTTCAAGATCTCGGTCAAGCACAACGACCCGGTGGTCATGGTCCGCGCCTACGAGCTGCTGTCCGAGGCGTGCGAGTACCCCCTGCACCTCGGGGTCACCGAGGCCGGACCCACCTTCCAGGGCACGATCAAGTCCTCGGTCGCCTTCGGGGCCCTGCTGTCCAAGGGCATCGGGGACACCATCCGCGTATCGCTGTCCGCGCCCCCGGTCGAGGAGGTCAAGGTCGGCCTGCAGATCCTCGAGTCGCTCAACCTGCGCCAGCGCCGGCTGGAGATCGTGTCGTGCCCGTCGTGCGGGCGCGCGCAGGTCGACGTCTACACCTTGGCCGAGCAGGTGTCCGCGGGCCTCGAGGGCCTGACCGTCCCGCTGCGCGTCGCGGTCATGGGCTGCGTCGTCAACGGCCCCGGCGAGGCCCGCGAGGCCGACCTCGGTGTGGCCAGCGGCAATGGCAAGGGCCAGATCTTCGTGCGCGGCGAGGTCATCAAGACCGTCCCCGAGTCCCAGATCGTGGAGACGCTCATCGAGGAGGCCCTGCGCATCGCCGATGAGATGATCGCCGCCGGCGTGCTGTCCGGGGAGCCCACGGTGTCCATCAGCTAGTACGGTCGCAGGCGTGACGCTGTCGCACCTGCCGGCGCGGGTCCTCGACGATTCGTCGCTGGCCGCTGTGCACGGCCTGCTGGCCCGCGACGTCGCCGCGCATTGCGTCCTGGCCTCGCGGGTCGAGATGGCCCGCTCGCTGGACCCGTACCGGCTCGGGGGCCAGGTGTGGACGTCCTCGACCGGCGCCGACCTGAGCTCGGCCTGCTACGTCGGCGGCACCGTGATGCCGATCGGCCGGGGACCCGAAGGGCGGGCCGGCGCCGCCGACATCGGGGCACGGCTGGCCGGGCAGCGCCGCATGTGCTCCTCGATCGTCGGGACCGCGGACAATGTGCTGGCCCTCTGGGCCGCAGCCGAGCGCGGCTGGGGGCCCGCCCGCCTCATCCGCGACGAGCAGCCCCTGCTGATGAGCGTCGATGCCCCGCCGGCCGCGCTGGCCGATCCGCAGGTGCGGGTGCTGCGCGCCGCCCAGGCCGACGCGATCGTCCCCGCTGCCGCGGCGATGTTCACCGAGGAGCTCAAGGCCTCGCCGTACGGGCGCGACGGCGGCGCCGGGTTCCGCAACCGCATCCGCTCCCTGGCCGCGACGGGGCGCATCCTGGCCCGGTTCGACGACGGCGAGGCGGTGTTCAAGGCCGAGATCGGCTCGGTGTCGGCGGGGGCCTGCCAGATCCAGGGGGTGTGGGTCCGCCCGGATCTGCGCGGACAGGGCATCGGGACCGCGGCGATGGCCGCCGTGCTGCGGTACGCGCTGACCCTCGCCCCCGTGGCGACGCTGTACGTCAACGGCTTCAATACCCCGGCCCGCGCGGTCTACGGCCGCCTGGGGATGCGGCAGGTCGGGACGTTCGCCACGGTCCTCTTCTGAGCTGCCGGATGCTCGGATTCAGGTGCCCAGGCCGGGGAAAGGCGCCGTCGGGTCGGCCGGGGCGTCGATGACCCGCCAGCGGTAGGCCCGCAGCGCGCTTGCCGTCAGGGACTCAAGGGCAAGGGACCCCGCGCCCGCCCCTGCGCCCGGGTCGATCGCGCCGGTCATGGCGGCCGCGAGCAGGGCCCGCCAGCTGGCGGCAGCGGCGTCCTCCAGCTGCGCCGCCAGCTGGCGAGCAGACCGATCATCGGCTATCCGGCCCGGGAGCGCAGCGCCAGGGTCGGTCAGCGCGTACGGCAGGCGCAGCGCCGCCAGCAGTGACAGCAGCCGGTCGCGGGCCGCCCGCTGCGCCTGCTCGCCGTCGCGCGCGGCCTGGGATTGCGCCGGATCCCTCAGCGCCGGGCCGAGGAGGCCGTAGCCGAGGATGGCGGAGTCGATCGCATCGGCCACCCCGCGGGCGGCTTGTGCAGCGGTACTTCCAGGCGTAGAGCCGGACAGCGAGCCGGTGGGCGGGGCGGTCATCGCAGCATCGCCGCGTGCACGGCCTCGCTCGCGGCGATGCACCCCAGCAGAACGCGCAGATCGGCCAGCGCGGCGTCGCCGCCGAGGCCAGCCAGGCACGCCGCGGCGCCCTCCGCGGCGGCTGCGAACTCCAGGCCCGCC
>JAOPVO010000056.1 GCA_025966155.1 Pseudonocardiales bacterium | reverse complement strand
GAGGTGCTGGCCCTCCCTTGGGCCAGGACACCCGGCAGCGATTGGATCCGCCCGTCGGGGGTATCCCGCCCGCGTGCCGATGATCCATAGCCGCGACGAAAGACTCGACATCAGGTCGCGCACCTTCGCATTGGCGCTGTCCGTGCTCGCTATCTCGGGTGGGCTCGCGGGGTGCGGCTCGGGCCCCGGCGCCTCGGCCGCCGGTGATGCCGCCGCCCGCTTCGCCGCTGCGGTCGCTGACGGCGATGGCGCCATGGCCTGCGGGTTGCTGACCGCCCGTGCGTCGAAATCGGTGGCGGGGGCGACCGACGAGAAGTGCGAGGACGTCATCGTCGCCTTGACCGAGTCGGCGGAGAAGGCCACGCAGGTGGCGGTCTGGGGCGATGCGGCGCAGGCGACCGTGGGCGAGGACAGCATCTTCCTGCTGCACTATCGCGACGGGTGGCTCATTGACGCCGCCGGATGCGCGCGCACGTCCGACGGGCCCTATGACTGCAAAGTGGGGGGCTAGATGAAGGTCGTCTTCTGGTCGATAGTGTGCTTCGTCAGCGTGGGGTTGGCGTATGTGGTGGCCATCGGGGCGTTGCAGCGGTGAGCGGCCCCAAGCGCCGCGGCCGCCCCGCCGCATTCGTTGGCGACAACGCCCTGACCCTTGTCTTCCTCGGGCTGCTCCTCGGCGCGTTGGCCGGCGAGGCCGTCTCCGGGATGCTGAACTACAACTCCCAGCAGGTGGCCGACGGCGCGCAGCAGCTGTCATTCTGGCAGTACGTGTCGTCGTCCAGCTTCGCGGTGGATGTGGCGGAGAACTGGCAGTCCGAGTATCTGCAGTTCGCGTTGTACATAGTGGCCACGGTATGGCTGCTCCAGCGCGGCTCGAGCGAGTCGAAGAAGCCCGGGGACCTCGGCACCCAATCCGATGAGCAGCAGAAGATCGGCCCGTACGCCAGTGACGGCTCGCCGCAGTGGGCCAAGGCCGGAGGCTGGCGCGCCGCCCTGTACGGCCAGTCGCTGGGCCTCGTGATGTTCGCGTTCTTCTTTGCGTCGCTGGCCGCGCAATCGATCGCCGGCCGTGCGGCCTTCAACGTCGAGCAACTGCACAATCACGCCGACCCAGTCTCCTGGTCGGGCTACGCGACATCCGCAGAATTCTGGAACCGGACGCTGCAGAATTGGCAGTCGGAGTTCCTCGCGGTTGCATCGATGGCGGCGTTCGCGATCTATTTGCGCCAGCGGGGATCCCCGGAATCCAAGCTCGTCGGCGCCCCGCACGCAGCCACCGCGCAGGACAGTGAATAGGGCAGTGCAGTAGTTGACTGTGCATATCGGCACCTCCGGCTGGGACTACGACCACTGGCGCAACGTGCTGTACGCGGACCGGGATGCGCCGCGCACACGGCTGAGCCAATACACGGCTCAGTTCGAGACGGTAGAGCTGAACGCCAGTTTCTACCGTTGGCCGCGGGATTCCGGCTTCGCCAGCTGGCGGCATCGGCTACCGCCGGGCTTCGTGATGTCAGCCAAGGCGCCGCGGGGCCTGACTCATGGGAAGCGGCTGTACTCGCCGGATGTATGGATCGATCGAATCGTGGCCGGTTGGCACGAGCTGGGGGACCGCCGCGGTGCCCTGCTGGTCCAGCTCCCTCCCGATCTGGGGCGCGACGACGACCGCCTCGAGTACTTCCTCGCTCGAGTGCCCAGTTGGATCAAGGTGGCCGTGGAACTGCGCCACCGGAGTTGGGATGACGATGCCGTGTACAGCCTGCTCGAGCGTCACGGCGCGGCCTACTGCGTGATGAGCGGCGCCGGGCTGCCATGCGTACTGCGGGCCACCGCCCCGTTCGTGTACGTGCGCCTTCATGGGCCCGACAGAGCGGGCCTCTACACAGGCAGCTATCCCGACGCGGATCTGCGGTGGTGGTCCGACCGCATCCGGGAATGGGAGCGCGACGGGCGCGATGTCTTCGCCTACTTCAACAACGATGGCGCGGGCAACGCGGTGCGCAATGCTCATAGGCTGCGCGATTTCGCCGGCCGATGATCCAGCGCTTCGGCGGCCGGCCGCGCGCCTGACTGCGTGGTAGGCGTTGAAGGTGGTCAGCCGCTATAGCGAGTCATCCGCCTTGTGTTCCGCGCTCTCAACTTGGTCGGTGTGCTTGCCGCGTCGTCCTTGCACACCTTGCGGGCGATAGGGCGAAGGCCGAGCGGCGGCCGTAGATCGTGAGCAGCAGAGCGGCCGAACCAAGCCCGGCCATCAGCGCGGCGAGGCTGAGGCCGTTGAAATGGCCGAGCAGGATCGCGCCGCTGATTCCGGCGGCGAAGATTGCGATGTTGAAGGCCACGGGCAGGAAGGAGTTCGCGATGTCGGAGTGCTCGCGCCCAGCATGGGTGAGGGCGGACTGGAGCTGGGCGGAGGCACCGCCGAAGGCGATGCCCCAGAGCGCGGCGGCGGACAGCACCGCGAGGGACGACGAGTGCCCGAGGAGCAGGGCGAGCGCGGCGACGACGAAAAGCGCGACGCTCCCATGCAGCAGCATCCGGGGCTGGTGGTCGATGAGGGCGGCGGTAATGCCGATGCCGACGACGGAGGCGACGCCGTAGACCAGCAGCACCAGGTCGGGCCGCAGGCCGGTGCCGGTCGCGCGGAGATAGGGCGCGATGTACGTGTAGATCGTGTTGTGGGCCAGCATCCACACGGCAATGACGGCGAGGACAACTGGGATGCCGGGCATGAGGAAGACCCGGCCGAGTGAGGTTCCGGCGGTGGCCGGGGCCTGCCCGGCGGCGTCCGGGACGAGCGCGGCCATGAGCGCAAGGACGAGGATCGCGAGGACGGTGAGGCCGCCGAAGGCCCAGCGCCACCCGAATGCGGTGCCGAGCGCGGCGCCGAGCGGTGTGCCGAGGGCGAACCCCAGCGGAGCGCCGGCGGAGACGACCGCGAGGGCGAGCCCGCCGCGATGGGGCGGGCTGATGCGGCGGCCGTATGCGGCGAGCATCCCCCAGATGACGCCGGTGAATGCGCCCGCTACGAAGCGCGAGGTCAGCGACAGCAGGACCTCGCTGGATAGCGCCGTGACAGTGTTCCCAGCGACCAGGCCGGCGATCGCAGTGAGCAGCAGCGGCTTGCGCCGGACGCCCCTGGTCAGGCTGATCGCTGGGATCGTCACGATCACTGTGCCGAGCGCCCAGACGCTGATGAACTGTCCGACTGTGCCCTCGCTGGTGCCTAGGCCGGCCGCGATGACAGGGAGCAGACCGGCCGGCATGGTCTCGGCGGCGACCAGGATGAA
>JAOPVO010000045.1 GCA_025966155.1 Pseudonocardiales bacterium | reverse complement strand
AAGGGCCGTCGCCAGATGAACCGGGCCGCGTCGTGGTTGCCCTGGAGGTACGCCTCCTCGACCGCCCAGACGTGATGATCGGCGAAGCAGCCCCATGCGCGGGCGCCATCCTCCAGTTCGCCGCGATCCAGGCGCGTCACGGACGCGTAGCCGTCGAGGAAGGCGAAGGTCAGCTCGGGCTGCATCTGGCAGAGGAAATAGCACGAGCGCGCGATCTCGAACGCGCGCGGCATCACCCGTGCCCCGTCCCAGTCGATGACGCCGGACACCTCTGTGCCGGCGAAGAACAGGTTCGCCTCGTGGAAGTCCCCGTGGATGACCTGGGCCGGGAACGCGGGGGAGTAGCGATGGCTGCAGGCCGGGTCACCCAACCACTCGATCTGGGCCTGGACGCGCTGCGCCGCCCAGGCGTCGGTCTCCTCGTCCACGGGCGAGGCGCCGATGGCGGCTAGGACGCGCTGGAGGCGGGCCTGCCAGTCCGGGCCATCCCAGCGCAGCCCCCACGACGCGAATCCGGCGTGCGGCATGTCGGCGGCGCCCCGGTGCAGCCGGGCGAGGGTCGCCCCGGCCGACGCGGTGTGCGCGGGCGTCAGATCGGGCGACGCGACCTGCGCGCCGACCGCCGAGGCGAACATCGCCCACACCGAGCCCGCGGCCTCGACCAGCGTCGAGCCATCGGCCAGCCGCAGCGCCTCCGGGGCCGGTACCGACTGCGCTACGTGCCGGATCAGCCGATGCTCGCGGTCCACCGCTTGGCGGTCGGCGTGCCGGTAGCGGCGCAGAAAGTGCTCACCGCGCGCGGCCACCACCCGGTAGACCTCGTTCGTCGCCCCCCCGGGCACCTGCCGCACGGAGCCGGTATCGAGGCCGAACCACCGCGCGGCCACCTCCACGGCGGCGTCCGCCGACGGAGCTGTGGTGCCGGACCTGGCCATGACGGGCAGCTCTCTGTCGTGGGCGCTGGGCGAAATGGCAACGGCCCAGCACGAGGCCGGGCCGTACGAGCCAGAGGATCTTTTGCTTCCGAACTGTGCGCGTCAGGGACGTCTGAGGGCGGCCGGTGGCGCCAATAAGGTGGGTCCGAGAGTACCTGCAAACTCCCCCGCCGCACCCAGAGACGCGTGAGCGTTCCCGACATCCCGCAGCTCAAGTCCCCATCGAATGCAGACTTCGCGCCTATAGCCTGCGATTGACCCGCAGGCCCCTATCCGCTCTTGGCGCAGATCGCGCCCGATCTGTCCGTGTGAGCATCGACGTGCGCCGCCGTGAATCCGCAGCCCTGAGGCGCCCGCGCGCCTACGGCTCGGGCAGCAAATACCCGGGGCTTACTGGGGAACTCCCAGCGTTCTGAGACACATGCCGCAGCACCTGGATGTCCATGCTGCTCTGGAGCTGCGGTGGCCGACCAAGGCTGTCTACCTGGAGATCGGCTCGGCGATCAGCCCCAGGCGCGCCGCCACCATGAGCGCCTGCGAGCGATTGTCGGCGCCGAGCTTGTCGTAGAGGCGAGAGACATAAGTCTTCGCGGTCGAGACCCCGACGTAGAGGCTGGCCGCGACGCTTGGAATCGAGTGGCCCTCGGAGAGCAGCTGGAGGACCTCCCGCTCGCGTGGGCTGAGCGCGTCGGCCTTGGCCGATTCGCGACGGCGCAGCGCTGCGGCAAGGCCGGCCGCGGTGAACGACGAGGCGGACCGCGCCGCGTGCCTGACCGCGCTCAGCAGCTCGTCTACCGGCACGGAGTTGCTGACGAATGCCGACGCCCCGCTGTCGAGTGCGCGAAACAGCGCCCCGTCCTCGACCGAGGACGTGAGAATGACAATGCCCAGCCCGGCGTAGCGATCGCGCAACTCGCTGGCGAAGGCGATTCCGTCGGCGTCCGGCATCACCGTGCCGATCGTGACCACATGGGCCGGCTCGATGGCGAGCAGCGCCCGGCACTCCGCCGCCGACCCCACCGCTGCGGCCAGCTCGAGTTCCGGAGCCGTGCCGAGGAGCTGCGTCATGCCCAGCCGAGTGATCGGGAACGCCTCAACCACGATGACGCGGATCCTTGCGTCAGTAGGCGATCGACCGGACATTTCGCCCTCCCGTGGCGGTGCGTACATGCTGTTTGGTATTCGTGAAGCATTGGCCAGGATGGTCGCACATAAATTGACGAGAACAAAGGCGAGAGGGAGTTGCGGCGCCAATTCGAGCATGCGAATCGCAAATGATCACGCCGGTCGCGCTCGAATCTTGCTTTTAGTATTTCTGCAGTTTCGGAGAGTAATTACTCTTGATCAGTTTGTGATCATCCATATCGCCGAGACGCAGTTCATGCACCTCTTGGCCGATCGGGGGACGCGCTTGTCGTCCGCGCTGTCATCCGTTCCGGCGCAACACGAGCCGTTCGGCGGATGGCCGCTGGCCGGTCGCGGCAGCCACGCTCGTCGCTGTCGGGCCGCTGCCTTCAGCCGCCGATCGAAGGGGGCGAGTCGTGGCCGGTCAGATCGTCGTCGTGGTCGCCGCCAAGAGCGGTTGCGGCGCGACCACCATCGCGGTCAATATCGCGGTCGTTCTGCGCAACCGCGGGCTGCGAGTCTGCGTGCTCGACCTGGACACCCGGTTCGGCGATGTGGCCGGCGTGTTGAACCTGCCGCGAACGCGCACGATCTCCGGCTCAATCGGCCATGATCACCTCGACGCGGACGTGCTCGGCGAGATCATCACGCCGCACCTCAGCGGGGTGGACTGCGTCCTCGCGCCGGACAAGCCGGGCGAGGCCGGGCAGGTGACGCCGACCGTGGTCACGAAGGTGCTCCGCCTCCTGTCCGACAGCTACGACGCCGTGGTCGTCGACACCGCCGGCGGGTTGTCGGCAATTGCCGTCGCCGCCCTCGACATGGCGCACCGCCACATCGTGGTGAGCACCCCGGAACTGCCGGCGCTGCGCGGGCTGCGTGATGTGCTCGACACGCTGGACCTGCTCGGCCAACCGCGCGACATGCGATCGGTGATCCTCAACCGCTCGGATGCGACAACCTCAATCTCAGCGGCGCAGGCCGATGGCATCGTCCGTTCGCCGATCGCTGCGCACATTCCGTCGAGCCGGGACGTCGCCCGCTCGATCAACCGGGGGATGCCGCTCGCGGCAAGTCATCCGGAGCACTCCGTGGCCTTGGCCACCGCGCGGTTCGTCGATCGGCATCTACTGCCGGCTTCGACGGTCGCGGCATTCAGCCGGCGGGAAACCGCGGGCTGATCAGAAACTCCCTCATCTAGTGGGGATGCACGCCTTCGCGCCGTCCGGCGACGAGGAAAGGGATCGGCGCGGGGTCATCGCCTCGGCGCCACGGCAAGGAGGCTCACCATGTGGAAGCAAATTGAGAAGGCCCGCAAGGAGGAAGGCGGCTTCACTCTCATCGAGCTGCTGATCGTCATCGTCATCCTCGGCATCCTCGCCGCGATCGTGGTCTTCGCGGTCGGCGGCATCACCAACCGCGGGCAGTCGGCGGCCTGCGGCTCGGACAAGAAAAACGTGGAGGTGGCGGCCGAGGCTTACTACGCCCAGACTGGCAGTTACCCGACGACTGCGGGCGTCACCGCCGCTCTCGTCCCAGGGTTCCTGCACTCCTTCCCGACCACCATGACCTACGCGGCGGTGGCGGGTACTGGCACGCCCCCTGTTGGCGCGACCTTCACGGTGACCGGCACTGGCGTGTGTGGCCCGTAGGACCGTGATC
>JAOPVO010000025.1 GCA_025966155.1 Pseudonocardiales bacterium | reverse complement strand
ACGGCGGTGCTCGACCAGTTCGCCCCCGCGCTGGAACGGGCGGAGACCTCGCGCGTGTCGCTCTATGCCACCTATGCATCCCAGCGCCGGGACCGCGTCGACGCCTGGATCGCCTCGGTGACGTGCTCGGTGGTCATCACCGACCTGGACGCGGTTGGGCCCCTGCTTGCCGCCGCGGGTGCGGTGGAGTCCGCGACGCTGTCGGGCCCGGATTGGCAGGTCCGCCCGACCAGCCCGCTGCACCGCGAGGCGCGCCTGGCCGCGATCGGCGACGCACTCGCGCGCGCGTCGGACTACGCGGCGGCGGTGGGGGCGCGGGTGACCAGCCTGATCGAGGTTGCCGATCAGGGGATGTCGGGGTCGACCAGCGTCGTGTCGATGTCGGCCCGGATGCCGATGTTCGCCCGGGGCGGGGGCGGCGGTGAGACCGACCCGGAATTGGATGTCACCCCCCAGCAGCAGGAGATTCGCGCGTCTGTCGAGGTCCGGGTGGCCATCTCAGTCCCGACGATCGCCTTGCACACCGACCCCGCCTAGACAAAGCCCACAAGGCCCCAAGAATGGCAAGTTGAACCGGTCCTTCCGGTCAAACTTGCCGATCTTGGGCCAGTCGATGCTTTTAGTCGCTGTGGACGGACGTCGTCTGCGGGAACTTGGGCAGCGCGCCGTTGGCCGACCCATCCGTTCCGGTAGCCGCGTCGGAGGCGGGGTCCGGACGGGACGGGCCCGGCGACGGCGCGACCGCCTCGCGGCCGCGGAGCACGGAGACAGTGGCGGCGATGCCGGCCAACACGCCGAGGGAGACCCCGAGCACCAGGCCCTTGTGCCCACGCCGCTTGCCTTGGGCCGCGCGCTTCATGTCCTTGGCCCGGGCCTTCGCCTCGGTAGCGGCGGCCTTCGCGTCCCTGCGGGTCGACTTCAGCGCCGACGCGCCGCGCGCGGCCCGCGTATCGGCCATGGCCTTGGCCGACTCGGCGTGCGCCCGCAGGGCGTCGCCGGCCGCGACCAGCGCGTCTGCCTTCGCCCGAAGGACGTCGGCGCGATTGTGCGCGCGCTTCTGGGTCCGCTTGGCCCGCTTGCGCACGGCCTTCGCCTTCGTCTCGGAGCCGCCCTTCACGGTGTCCGACGCTGACGACGCCTTGTCCTTGAGCAAGTCTGCGGCGGAGGAGGCCTTGTCCTTCACCGCGTCCGAGGCGGAGACGACCTTCTCCTTTGCCACGTCACCGGCTGCGGACGCCTTGACCTTGGCGGTGTCGGCGAAGGCCGATGCCTTGTCCTTCGCGACGTCCGCCAGTTGGGACGCGGCGGCGGACAGACCGGCCGCCGCCCCAAGGGCGGCATCGCGCGCGGAGTCGGCGGCCGCGTGGAGGCTGCTGGACGCGTCGCGGTTCAGGGTCTGGCTCACTGGAGCTCCTCACATGGTGGATAAAGACGCAGCAGGAAGATCAACTGCTCGTCCTGTGCGAGTACCCGTGACGCCGCAAACCCACACGCGGGTGCCATGATGGAGCGCCAGCCCCGAGTGGGCTCGCGGCCCCGCTGCGGCCCACCGAACTCCGCCACCCTTTCGCAGCGCGGGCGATCATCGGCGCATCGACTCCCAGGAGGACCGGCAGTGGCTGCTGGAACGACCGCAACCTTGCACACCAGTGCGGGCGACATCGTCATCAACTTGTTCGATAACCACGCACCGAAGACCGTGCGGAACTTCGTCGAGCTCGCCACCGGCGCGAAGGAGTGGACGCACCCGGCCACTCGGGCGAAGACCACGGACAAGCTCTACGACGGCACCGTGTTCCACCGCGTCATCAGCGGCTTCATGATCCAGGGCGGCGACCCCCTGGGGCGCGGCACGGGCGATGCCGGCTACAAGTTCGCCGACGAGTTCCACCCCGAGCTGCAGTTCGACCGCCCGTACCTCCTGGCGATGGCGAACTCGGGCCCGAACACCAACGGCTCGCAGTTCTTCATCACCGTCGGGGCCACCCCGTGGCTGAACCGCAAGCACACCATCTTCGGCGAGGTTGCCGACGCGGACAGCCGGGCCGTCGTCGACGCGATCGCCGCGACCAAGGTCGGCGCGAACGACCGTCCCGCCACGGATCAGACGATCAACTCGGTCACCATCAACGCTGCCTGATCTCGAGAGTTTTGGGACGTTGCGGCGCATAGCGCGCCGCAACGTCCCGAAACTGCCTCGAGCGAGTCACCCGAACGCACGACCGCTGGCTGCCCGGGCTGTAGACGCCGGGGGGCCCTGATGACCGAATCTGCGAGTACTCACTTGACCGCGCCCACGCCGTTCGGCGACGTCGGACCGCACGGCCTGCCGTACTGCTATCGGCATCCGCTGCGGGAGACCGGCGTGCGCTGCGTGCGCTGCGACCGGCCGATCTGCCCCGACTGCATGCGCCCGGGCTCGGTCGGCTTCATGTGCCCGGATGACGTCAAGGCGGGGCGGATCGTCACGCGGACCTCGGTCGGCGCGCCGGTGTCGAGGGCGACGCAGCCGTACGTCACCTTCGCCCTTATCGGGATGAATGTCGCGGTGTACCTCATCACCGCGGTGCAGTCCCCGCGCGGATTCACCGAGAATCAGGCTGCGCGGCTGTTCGCCAATTGGGTGCTCCAGCCGTACGCGGCGGCGCACGGCAACGGCGGCGGCCAGGAGCTGTACCGGCTGATCACGTCGGGCTTCCTGCACCTGGGCCCGACGCATCTGGTGCTGAACATGCTCGCGCTGTACTTCCTCGGCCCGCCGCTGGAGCGACTGCTCGGTTGGTGGCGTTTCACCGCGGTTTACGGGCTGGCCCTGCTGGGCGGCTCCGCCGCCGTGTACGTCTTCGACACCCGCTACGTCGCCGTCGCCGGTGCGTCGGGCGCGATCTACGGGCTGTTCGCCGCGGCGCTGATCATGGCCCGCCGCCTCGGCGCCGATATGCGCTCGCTGGCGATCGTCATCGTCGCCAACTTCGCCTTCACGTTCGCCATCAGCGGGGTGTCGAAGCTCGGGCACGTCGGCGGCTTCGTGGTGGGGGCCATCGTCGCGATCGCGCTGTCGGGCATAGCGCTGCCGGGCAAGCCGGCCCCCGGCCGGATCCCGGTCGCCATCCAGGCGTCGGCGCTGGGCGGGGTCCTGGTGGTGCTGCTCGTGGCGATCACCCTGCGGACCGCTGCGCTGTGAGTCGCCGCGCTGTGCGTCGCCGAACGATGGATCACGGCCGCGCTCTGAGGGGCGTCGATCGGGCGCGCTTCTCCACAGCTGTGGAGAAGCCTGGGGAGAACTACACCGGTGTAACTAAGCCCCGATCAACGCCAGCGGACCGCAAGGCCCAGGCCGGTGATCATC
>JAOPVO010000351.1 GCA_025966155.1 Pseudonocardiales bacterium | reverse complement strand
GCGACTAGAGGGGCGGTGGGCGGCGCCGACCAATCAGCGGGCGGCGGCGCGGCTGCAGGAGCGGTGGGCGGCGCCGACCAATCAGCGGGCGGCGGCGGCGCGTAGACCGGCGCGGTTGGAGGCGCGTACGCCGGAGCAGCCGGCACCGGCGGGGGCGCGTACGCCGGCGGGGCGGATGGCGCTGGCGGCGCGTAGACCGGCGGGAGCGCAGCAGCGGGCTCCGGATCATGCGCCAGCTGGACCGACTCCTCGGCGGCGTTCGGCGACTCGTCGATCACGATGCCGAAATCGGTCGCGAGCCCGGCCAGCCCGGATTCATAGCCCTGCCCGATAGCGCGGAACTTCCAGCCGCCGGCCGATCGATACAGCTCGCCGCCGACAAAGGCCGTCTCGACACTGGCCTGCATCGCGAAGCTGACCAGATCCGCTCCGGTAACGCGGTCGGTGAGCACCAGCGTCAACCCCGGCACCTGGCCAAACGACCCGCCATCGGCGGACGCGGCCAGCACCACGCGCTCGACCTCGGGCGGGATGCGGCCCAGATCGATCTCGAGCGCGTCGACGAACGCGCCTGGCGCCTTCCCGAGATGGCGAACGGTCCCCAAGGCGTCATGCGGATGGTTGTAGAAGACGAAGTCGTCCTCGCCGCCGACCTTGCCGTTCGATCGCAGCAGCAGCGCGGCTACATCGACGTCGGGCACGCCCGGACCGCCCGACCAGCGCAGCGTCGAGCGCACAGCAGTGGACACGACCGGCACATTCGCGCCCTTGGCCATCGAGGTCATGATCGGATCGTGCCAGATCCGGAGGCCGGACCGCAGGGTTTGGCTACTCCGCCAGCCACTTATCGATCAGCAGCCGGGCGATCGAGATGCGGCCCGGCAGCGCCGCGAGCCCGCCGCCGGGTCGCTGGCGATCCGGCGGGGCCGCGATGCTGGCCGGCGAGTCGCCGCCCCACTGGCCGGCGATCCGCAGCTCGTCCTTGGTGAACCAGGCGGCCTGCTCGATCTCCTTGCCGTCGGGCGCCAGCGCATTGGGGTCGACCACGCGAGCATGGAACCCGACCATCAGCGACGCCGGGAAGGGCCAGGGTTGGCTGGCTATGTACTTGATATCGGTCAGCTGAAGGCCGACCTCCTCGAATACCTCGCGGGCCACGGCGCCCTCGAGGGACTCCCCCGGCTCGACGAAGCCGGCGAGCACCGAGTACCGCCCGGCGCCCCACGACGACTGGCGGCCCAGCACCACGCGGCCCTCGTCGTCGTGGACCAGCATGATCACGGCCGCGTCGGTGCGCGGGAAATGCTCGCTGCGGTCCGACGGGCAGGTGCGGGTCCAGCCCGCCTTGGTCACCTCGGTCGGGGTTCCGCAGCGGGGGCAGTGGGTGTGCCGGGCGTGCCACTCGGCCAGCCCGATCGCGCTGGTGATGAGGCCGGCGTGGAGGTCCGACAGCGAGGTGCCGATGCTGCGCAGGCCGGACCACGTGTCGGTGTCGTCGCGGCGCTTGGCCGGCGCGGCGAAGTAGACCTTGCCGTCGGCCTCGCCGAGGAAGGTCCGCTCGTCGGGGAATGCATCGACCCGGCGCGACGGCTTGAGCGCGAGCTCGATATTGCCGTCGAGGTCCTCGCGCACGGGCGTGGACATGTCGCGGCCGAGCAGCAGGACCTCGGCCCCTTCCTCCCACGCCAGTTCTAGCCAGTCCGGGTCCTCGCGGTGCTGCGCGGCACGGTCGTGCGTCGTGCGGGACAGCGTCGGGAACTCCAGCGCAGCCTCGATTGCTGCAGTCTCGTCCTCGCTCATGACGAGCTCCTCTCGACATCGATGATGCGTTCCAGCGGCGTGCGGACAGTAGCGCTGTCGCCGACGACGACGGAGACGAATCGCGACGGGGCGAAGTACGTGGCCGCCGCGGCGCTCACCTCATCGACGGTGACCTTGGCCAGGCGGCGCGGATGCTCGGCCAGCCACTCGGGCCCGACGCCCACGCCGATCAGGCCGGACAGGGTGCTGGCCAGGCCCGCCTGCGTGGCCGTCGACAGTGCCAAAGTGCCGATGGCGTACTGGCGGACGGCGTCCAGCTCGGCCTCGGTGACCGGCAGCGACGAGATCCGGCCGAGCTCGTACAGCGTCTCCAGCAGCGCCGGAGCGGTCACATCGGTGGCGACGTCGGCATCGAGCAGCAGCGACGACCCCAGCACGCCGTGATCGATGTGGCTGTGCGGGCCGTAGGTGTAGCCCTTGTCCTCGCGGATGTTCTCGTTCCAGCGGGAGGAGAAGTAGCCGCCGAAGATCATGTTGGCCAGCTGAAGCGCGGGATAGCCCGCGTCCAGGCGGGTCAGCGCCGAGGACCCCATCCGCAGCGACGACTGCACCGAGCCGGGTCGATCCACCAGCAGGAGCGGGGCGGTCTGGATTGCCGGCAGCGGCAGTGCGCGCGACGGCTGGGACGCCCCCTGCCAGCCGGCCAGCGCCTTGGCGGCGGCGGTGAAGCCGCGACTGGGCGTCACATCGCCGACCAGCACCAGGATCGCGCCGGCCGGTCGAATGAGCCGGCTATGTAGTGAACGGATCTGCGCCGGGGTCGCAGCGGCGATATCGCTGTCGTCGGGAAGGTCCAGCGCATACGGGTGCGTTCCGTACATCCGGCGACCCAGCGCCTCGCGGGCGACCACGCCGGCCTGGGATCGGGCGATCGACAGCCGCTCCAGCATGCGCGAGCGCTCGCCGTCGACCTCGGACTTAGCATGCGATGCGTCGGTGAGGATCTCGCTGATGAGGCTCAGCAGCGCCGGCAGGTTGGGCGCGAGCACCGATCCGCCGATCGACAGCCGGTCGGCGTCTACGCCCACCGACAGGTCCGCACCCAGCGAGGCGATCGCACCCGCCAGCGCGGCCCGGTCCAGGCGCTTGGTGCCCGCCAGGAGTGTCTCGCCCAGCAGCACCGCCTGGGCCGCCTGCGCGGTGCGGCCGCTGATCATCGGGACCCGCAGCCGGATCTCGACCAGCGGAACGCCCGGACGGCGCACCGCGATGACGCGCAGGCCCGAGTCGAGCACGGTCTCGGAGACCGAAAGCTTGCGCGGACGGACAGGGGCAGTCAGGGCCGGGACCGCGCTCATCGGGCACCGCCCGGGATGAGCTCGACGACGGCCCGGTGCGACGGCGCGAGCTCGGCCGCAGCGGTGCGGATCTGGTCGTCGGTGACCGCCTGCAGGCGCGTCGACAGTTCCAGCAGCAATTCCGCCCGGCCGTAGATCAGCTCGAACTTGGCAAACGAGAGTGTGCGCCCCAGTACCGGATCAAGCTGCCTATACATCTGCGACGCCAGGCGCGTCCGCACCCGGTCCAACTCGCCCGGCAGGGTCCCGCTATCGGCGACCGCCGTGATCTCCTGGTCGATGGCCGCCAGGATCCCCGGCAGCCCGTCCCGATCGGGGTAGTGGGCGCTGATGGTGAAAGTGGTGGGGTCGCGCTCGTCGAAGGGGTCGCCGAACTCCCCCAGGTAGGCCCCGATGTCGGTGACGGACCTATCGCCCTGGACCAGGCGGCGCTGGAACCGGGAGGCATCGCCGTCGGCGAGGATCTCCGACAGCAGCACCCGAGCCAGGTGGCTATCCAAATCGCCGACGGGATCGGCGATGCGGTACCCGAGGGCGACGGCCGGCATCGGCGCGTGCGCGTCGTGGGTCTCGCCGCGGCGCTCCTGCTGCAATGCGGGTTCGGAGAAGTCCGGGCGGACGGGGCGATCGCGGCGCGGCACCGGCCCGAAGTGCTTCTCGATCAGGGCCTGCGCGTTGTCCGGGTCGAAGTCGCCAGCCAGGCACAGCACGGCATTGGCCGGCGCGTAGTAGCGATCGAAGAATCCCGCCGCGTCGGCAACGGTGGCGCTTTCGAGGTCGACGAACCCGCCGTAGCCATTGTGGGAATTGGCGAAGGTGTCGAACAGCACCGCCGGCAGCTCGATCCACGGGAAGCCGCCGTAGGGCCGGTTCAGCACATTGACGCGGATCTCCTCCTTCACCACCGCGATCTGGTTGGCCAGGTTCTCCTCGGTGATGCGCGGCGCGAGCATGCGGTCGGCCTCGAGGAAAATGACCCGCTCCAGCGCATTCGACGGCATCGCCTCGAAGTAGTTCGTGTAGTCGAAGTGGGTGCTGCCATTGAACGTCCCGCCCGAGGACTGCACGTACCGGAAGTGCTCCAGCTTCTCCAGATTCGCCGAGCCCTGGAACATGAGGTGCTCAAACAGATGCGCGAACCCGGTGCGCCCCTCGGGCTCGGAGCGGATGCCGACGTCGTATAGAACGCCGATCCCCACTACCGGGGCGCTGCGATCCGGGGCCAGGACAACCCGCAGGCCGTTCGGCAGAACCAGATGGTGGAGCTCGTATACGGGGACTGGGAGGGTCGCTCGGGGCACCAGGGCAGCCTAGGCCCACCCGACGTCGCGGCTTCGTGGCTGGGGCGCTTCGCGGCTGCGTGGCTGGGGGCGCTTCGCGGCTGCGGCGCTAGAGGACCTTGAGGCTGGCGATCACCGTCTCGAAGCGCGGCCACCACTGCTTCTGCGTATCCGGGATCGAGATGCTCAACGCAACGAAGCTGCTGTCCTCGAGGCGGACGACCACCGTCGTCAGCATCTCCGACTTGGCGATCAGCTGGCGCTGCTTGACGTACGTGGGATCGAGGGTGATGAGCTGGTCGAGCCGATACGCCTCCTGGCCCAGCCCGGGGACGGCCTGTGACAGCACCGTTGCCGGTCTGGGGTCATCGCCGTAGTTCGACGCGGCCTGCTCCTTGCCCGCACTCAGCGCGACGTCCTTGGCGCTCGCTCCGTCCACCAGCAACCGTCCGGACTGCTGGGATGCCACCCAACCGGGCTCGGTCGTCAACGTCATGACGATGCCGTCGGGGGCGAACGTCGGGTCGTAGGTCGGGCTGAAGGTGTGCTCGAGGGAGTCGTCGATGCACGTGTACGCCAAGTGGGCGACCGGGTCGACGATCGACGGGCAGGTCCGGGACGCCTCGACCTCCGGCGGCTTGGGCCCGCCGGTCGGGGTGGCCAGGCGCCCGCTGCCGGCGATGGGAGCCGCGCAGGCGGTGAGGACGAGCATCACGGCCACGAGCCCGGCGATCAGCGCCGCAACGGGGCGGGCGGCGGGTTCGGGGCGTCGAGTCACCAGCCCACGGTAGCTAGGCGGTTTTAGTTCGGGCGCCCCCGCGGGGCATGTCGGGCAGCAGGGCCCGGACCGCGGGGCGGGTCAGCTCGCGCAGCCGCGCGCAGCCATCGTCTCCAAGCAGGCTCCAGCAGCGCACCATGAGCTCGTCGGTGAGGTCCTCGACCCACTGGCGCGCGGCCAGCCCGTCTGCGGTGAGCCCGCCGGCCTCGTCGAGCCAGCCACGGGCCTGCACAGATCGCACCCCCGCCGCCCAGGCCTCATCGGACCACGCGCGGCTGCTCTGCAGGGTGCCCGGCGGCAGCACGGCGGTCGCCTGGTGGATGACCAGAGCCTCGATCCCTGACAGGCCCTGCGTATTCATCGCGGCTATGTGCCCATCCCCGCGGAACTCCCGCAGCAGCGTCAGCGCCCACCACAGCACCAGGTGCGGCGCGGTGGGCCAATCCTGAGCAGCATGCGCGGCATACAGCGGATGGCCCTCGAGGTAGCAACCGCCAGCGGCGACCCTGGCCAGCTCGGCCGCCTCGGCGATCTCGGGCTCGCCGATGGCCTCGCCCAGCACCCGGCGCAGCGCCGAGTCCGCGGCGCCGATGCGTGCGGCCAGGATCCGCTCGGGGCTCGCTCGATTCCACGCCTCGGGAATGGCCGCGTACACCAGATCGGGATTGAAGTTGAAGAAGGTGCTGATCACCGTCTCCGGCCCCACCGCTCCCATGGCGCTGGATCGCGACGCGAAGTAGCCCATCCGGCCGGTGATCCCGAGCTCGGCGTAGGCGGCCGCGGCCTCAGGGACGAAGTAGATCATCCCGTGGTAGACCTCGAACCCTCGGTGCATGGCGCGGATCTGCGCGATATCCATGGCAGGCTCTTCTCTTCGGGGCAGGCATCGTCGCCGACCGTACGGCATACCTAACGCTATCTGAGCAGGCTTAGCCGCCGGGCCTACGACATCGGCAGGCCGGCCCGATCGGGGTCGGTGTATTGCCCATTGCCAGCGAAGCATTGTGCGATCGGGAGCCACGCCGCCGCGACCGGGCCCTGCGCCACCAGCGCGGAGTCGGCGGCCAGACGCCGCTGGGTGACGACAAACGCGAAGTCCAGCGCCGGCCCGGTGACCCGGTTGGCGGCCCCCGCATCGCCCCACTCCCAGGTGGAGCCATCGGGCGCGGCGAGCTCGACGCGCACCGGCTCGGTCGGCGCATCAAGGCCGTGCTGGACGAACGAGAACCCCATCGTCAGCACGCCGATATGGCAGACGTTGCGCAGGCGCGCGGCGGGCGCACGGGTGATGCCCAGCGCGAGCGCGGCATCGGAGCCGTGGGCCCAGTACTCCATCAGCCGGGCGGTGGCGAACGACGCCGCGCCCATCGGCAGGGAGAACCACGGCAGCCGCTTGCCCGCCGCCTGGGCCTCTGCGAGCCCGGCGAGCAGTTGGGCGCGGGCCGCCGGCCAGACGTCGGGCAGCTGCTCCACTGTCGGCACGGCCAGCGCCCGGGCCTTGGCGGCGAAGTCCTCGGCGTCGCTCAGGGCCACGACCCCGGCCAGGTCCGTCCACGCCAGGTGGCCGAGCGTGTCACCCACAGTCCAGCCCTTGGCGACGGTGGGGAGCGCCAGCTTCGCCGCCGTCTCGGGGTCGGCCGGCGAGGCCCAGTCCACGAGGGTGTCGATGCTGTCCATCTCCGCGCGCAGATCGTCGATGATCATGCGGTTCCCTTCCGGTCGGTTCATGCTATGAGGTCTTTCAGGCTGCGAGGTCGGTGCGGGCCAGCTCGGCCCAGAGGTACGCGGCGGCCTCGGCGCCCTTGTGCAGCATCGATACCGTCACCTTCTCGTTGGGCGCGTGGATCTGGTCGTCGGGCAGCCCGACGCCGAGGAAGACCAGCGGGGCGCCGATGATCGCCTCGATCTCGGCCTCCGGGCCGCTGCCGCCCTCGCGGGTGGGCAGGACCGGCAGGCCGTCGAAGGCGCGGGAGATCGAGCGCTCCAGCGCCCCGTAAGCCGGGGTATTGATCCCGACGACGAGCGGCGCGACGCCCTGGCCGTTCCACTCGACGACGGCTGTGATGCCGGCCGGGGTATGCGCGGCGACGAACTCATCGACGCCGGCGACAACGGCGGCCCGATCCATATTCGCCACCAGCCGGAACGAGAGGTGGACGTGGGCGTCGGACGGCACGATCGTCTTGCCGCCGGGGCCCATGTAGCCCGACCAGATGCCGTTGACCTCGGCCGTCGGGCGGGCGCCGAGACGCTCGAGGGTGCTCTGGCCGGCCTCGCCGAACAGCGCGCCGCTCTGCGCGGTCCTGAGGAACTGCGCTTCGTCGAAGGGGATCCGGGCGAAGAGCTCCCGCTCGGCGGGGGTCAGCGCGAGCACGTCGTCGTAGAAGCCGGGGATCTGGACGCGCCCCTCGTTGTCATGCAGCGCCGCGACGAGGCGGGCCAGCGCGGTGGCCGGATTGGGCACCGCGCCGCCGAACACGCCGGAGTGGAGATCGAGGCCGGGCCCGGCGAAGTCGACGCGGCAGGAGACCAGGCCGCGCATGCCCGTGCACGCGCTCGGCACGCCGGGCGCGAGCATGCCGGTGTCGGTGATGACCACAACATCGGCATCGAGGCGATCCCGCCGCTGCGTCATCAGCGTCGCGAGATTCGGCGAGCCGGACTCCTCCTCGCCCTCGATGAGGAACTTGAGGGTGACTGCCGGCGTGGCCTTGCCCTGCGTCGCGCGCTGCGCCAGGTGGGCGCGCAGGCCCAGCAGGTGGAACAGCAACTGGCCCTTGTCGTCGCTGGCCCCGCGGGCCCGCAGCACCTCGACGCCGTCGACTATCGCCAGCGTCGGCTCGAACGGCGGGTGCTCCCAGAGCTCCAGCGGATCGACCGGCTGGACGTCGTGATGGCCGTAGACAAGCACCGTCGGCGCACCGGGGTCCTCGCTTGGCCACTCGGCATACACAGCCGGCAATCCATCGGTTGGCCACACCTCGGATACCGGAAAGCCCGTGCGGGTGAAGGCGGCCGCCAGCCAATCGGCGCTGCGCTGCACGTCAGGGTGGTACTGCGGCTGGGCGCTGATGCCCGGGATGCGCAGCCACTCGTCGAGGTCGGCCGCCAGCTCGTGAGCATGCTCTGCAACGAAGGCGCGGATTCCGTCGGGCTCGGTCATGGCCCGACCCTAAACCCCGAGAATGGCAAGTTGGGCCGGTCCTGACGGCTCAACTTGCCATTCTCGGGGCTAGCGGGCCTCAGCGGCCGAACTTCTCCTTGGCATCCTGGAGGGAGTCCAGGAAGCCTTGGCGCTCGTAGTGCGCGTTGATCAGCGCCTTATCGCCCTGCACGCCCTTGGGCGGCAGCGAGGCGATGCGGCGGGCCATGATCAGCGCCTCCTCCATTAACCGGTCGCGCGGCACCACGCGGTTGACGAAACCGATGGCCAGGGCGCGGTACGCGTCGAGGTGATCGCCGGTCAGGAGGTACTCCTTGACCTGCTTGATCCCCAGGGCCGACGGCGCGGCGAAGATCGGCGGGCCTACGCCCATGTTGATCTGGACCTCGCCGAAGCGGGCATCGTCGGCGGCGATCGTGATGTCGGCGATGGCCGCGAGCTCCGCACCCTGGCCTAGGCAATAGCCCTGCACGGCGGCGATGACGGGCTTGCGGCAGTTCCAGATCGCCAGGCCGGTGTCCAGCGGGACGGCCGGGATCTGCTTGGCCCGCTCCTCGGCGCTCATGCCGCGGTCGCCGCCGGCGGAGAATGCCTTGCCCTTGCCGGACAGGATCACGACGCGCACGTCGTCATCGGCGTCGGCCTGGCGCAGCCCGTCGACGATGCCGTGATGCACATCGGCGTTCATGGCGTTGAGCAGCAGCGGCCGATTGATCTCGACGTGGCCGATGCCATCGGCGGAGCTGTAGAGCACCCGCGGCTCGTCGGGCTCGACGGGGCGGGTCTCCTGGAAGTAATTCGTCATCAACTCTCCTTCGCGGCGGTGGTCCGGTCGCCAGTGAACGGGGGCGCACGCGGTTCGGACGATAGAGCCGCGCACCCAGCCGGCGCGCGGCTCATGTGACCAGCGCCACTGACCTTCCTGCGAAGCGGCTACTGCGCCAGCTCAGTCACCTCGGTGGCGGCGCGACCGCGGGACCTGGTGACGGCCAGGAGCCCGCCGAGCAGCAGCGCCAAGCCGGGCACCGCGGTCAGCGGCGGGTGCTGGCCTAGCCACACCAACGCGATCAGCGCGGCGCCGGGCACCTCGAGCAGCAGCACCAGCGTCAGCACGGTGGGGCTGGTGGTGGCGACAAGCACATTCATGAGGCTGTGCCCCAGCAGCTGCGCCGTCACCGTGACCGCGAGGATGCGCCACCACGCCTCGACCGAGAATCCGGCCAGAGGCTGACCCCCGATGAGGCACGCGATGAGCAGCACCGCTGCCGCCGTTGAATAGCACACTGTGGTGTACGCGGGCGTGGTCAGCGACTGCCGGGCCCGCGCGCCGATCGCCAGGTACGCCGCCGCCGCCCCTCCCCCGCCGAGCGCCAGCAGATCGCCTGCTGCCGCTCTGGCCGACAGCGAGACATCAACCCCCGTGATCAGAGCAACCCCCGCGATGGCCAGCCCGCTCCCCCACCACACTGCGGCGGGAAGCACCGCGCCCTGCGCCCGGGCGATCAGCGCGGCGAAGACGACCTGGGTGCAGACCAGGGCCGTCGCCGACGCCACTGTCGTCATGGTCAGGCTGGGCACCCAGAGCCCGAAATGCAGCGCCAGCAGCACTCCCGCGACGCCGGCGATGACCACGGGCCGACGCTGCCCCGGTGCGCCAAGAGCCAGCACCGCGCGGGGATGGCGCAGCAGCCCGGCCGCCGACACCGCCGCGCCGATGGCGTTGCGCCAGAACGCGATCGCCAGCGCCGGCGCGACAGTCGCGGCCATCAGCGGGCCCGAGAACGACACGCTGGCCACGACTACCACGAGCAGGGCAGCCGGCCGGCCGGTGGGCAGCGCGAGCACATCGCCCCGCTCTGTCGCCATCGGGCGACCGTAGCGTGCGGCACGGGCCCCGAATCCGGCGCGCAATCGCGCAGCGGAAGTAGGCTGCGGGCTTGTGACGACGACTCGGGTATTCCTGTCCCGGCTCGCCGGCATCGGCGTATTCGACCCCAACGGCGACCAGCTCGGCCGAGTCCGCGATGCCGTCACCACGCTGCGCGTCAACCGCCAGCCGCCGCGCGTCCTCGGGCTGGTGATCGAGATCCAGCATCGGCACCGCATCTTCGTCTCGATGGGGCGCGTCACCCGGATCGAGAACGACGCCGTCGTGCTGTCGACGGGGACGGTGAACCTCAAGCGGTTCGACCAGCGCCCCAGCGAGCTGCTCGTGCTGGCCGAGCTGCTGGACCGATCGGTGACGATGACGGCGGACAACGCGCCGGTCACGATCGTCGACGCGGCGATGGAGCAGAACCGCGCCCGCGATTGGCTGATCCAGCGCCTGGCCGTGCGCGGCAGCGGCACGTCCCGGCTGCCCGGCCGGCGGCGTCGCGGGGAGCTGTTCCAGGTCGATTGGGACGAGGTCGACGGTTTGGCACTGGTCGAGTCCGATCAGAGCGCGCACACGCTGGTGTCCGTGCTGGCCGGCCTTCGCCCCGCCGACCTCGCCGCCGCGATGCAGGAGATGCCGGACAAGCGGCGCAACGAGGTCGCGGCGGCACTGGACGACCATCGCCTGGCCGACGTCCTGGAGGAGCTGCCCGAGGAGGACTCGCTGGCGATCCTCTCGGAGCTGGAGGACGAGCGCGCCGCCGATGTCCTCGAGGCGATGAACGACGACGACGCGGCGGACCTGCTGAGCGAGCTGCCCGAGGCGGACCAGGAGCGCCTGCTCGAGCTCATGGAGCCTGACGACGCTGCGCCCGTGCGGCGGCTGATGACGTACGAGGACTACACCGCCGGCGGTCTGATGACGTCCGAGCCGGTCATCGTCACCCCAGATGCCACCGTCGCGGAGGCGCTGGCCCGGGTGCGCAACCCCGATCTCACCCCGGCGCTGGCCTCGCAGGTCTTCGTGGTGCGGGCCCCGCAGGCCACGCCGACCGGCAAGTACCTGGGCACGGCGCACCTCCAGCGATTGCTGCGCGAGCACCCATCCGCGCTGGTCAGCGGCATCGCCGACAACGACATCGACCCGCTCACCACCGACACCTCGTTGGCCGATGTGGCCCGGCACATGGCGACGTACAACATGCTGGCCGCGCCGGTGGTCGACGACAACGACCGCCTGCTCGGGGCAATCACCGTCGACGATGTCCTGGACCACATGCTCCCGGAGAACTGGCGCGATGCCGATGAGGCGGCCGGCCGTGGCTGAGCCGCGCGTCCGACTCGATCAGCCCCGCGACCCCCGCCGGCGCGGCCTGGGCCTGCATTACGACCCCGAGGCCTTCGGCAAGTCCACCGAGCGCATCGCCCGCTTCCTGGGCACGGGTCGCTATCTGGTCCTGCAGTCGATTTTGATCGCGCTCTGGCTGATCTACAACATCGCCGCCCCGCGGGCCTGGCGGTTCGACCCGTACACCTTCACGTTCCTGACCCTGATCCTCTCCCTTCAGGCCGCGTATGCCGCGCCGCTGATCCTGCTGGCCCAGAACCGCCAGGACGACCGCGATCGAGTGAACCTCGATGAGGACCGGGGGCAGGCCGCCCAGAGCAAGGCCGATGTGGAGTACCTGGCGCGGGAGATCGCGGCGATCCGCATCGCCGTCGGCGAGGTCGCCACGCGCGATTTCCTGCGAGCCGAGCTCAGCCGCCTCGAGCCGCGCGACGGCAGGGAGCGGCGGGCCAAGCCGGAGAAGGCCAAGTCGAAGGCGCGGGAGAAGCTATCGACGGCCGCCGCCGAGCCGGGATCGCATCGTGCGCTATCGGACATGCTCCCGCTGTCCGAGCCCAGCGACTTCGACCAGCCGGTAGACCTGTCCGAGCCATTGTCGCTGGACGCAACCGAATGGCCGGACCGACCCTCAGCCGACTAGGCGCAGGAGCGCCGCAGTGGCCGCCGCGGCGACGATGACCACCGCGAACGGGGCCCGTCGCCATACCGCGATCGCGCCGGCCGCGAAGCCGGCGATGCGCGGGCCGTCCAGCACCCATTCCTGGCCCTCGGCGAGCAACTGCACGACCACCAGGGCACTGAGCAAGGCGACCGGCAGGAGCTCGACGAACCGCCGCATGCCGGCATGCTCGAGCACGGCGGCCGGCACGAAGTAGCCGGCGAGCTTCAGCCCGAAGCAGCCGACGATCACCAGGCCGGTCAGCAGCCAGAGGTTCACGCCGTCGTCCCATCACCAGGTACAGGCGAACGCGCGCCCGACGCGGGATGCGGATGCGGATGCGGATGCGGGCGGAGTACCAGTGCCAGCAGCAAGGCAGCGCTGCTGGCCAGCACCGGCACGCCGGCCGGGGTGATCGGCACGAGCAGGATCGCGATGGCCCCGCCGGTCAGGGCGATCCAGCGCTGCAGCGCCCCGGAGCGCAGCGCGCCGGCCAGCAGCGCCAGGAAGGCGGCCGGGACCACGGCGTCGAGGCCGAACCGAGCCGGGTCACCCAGTGCCGTGGCCCCCGCGGCTCCGGCCAGAGTCGCGATATTCCACATGACCCAGACTCCGCCGAACGTCCACCAGAAGGCCCGACGCCCCTCGCGAGGGTCGGGCTGGGCGACCGCCATGGCCGTGGTCTCGTCGATCGTGCCCATGGCGGCCAGCAGTCGTCGCGCGCCGCGGACCTGAAGCAGCGGCACCAGGCGCATCGCGTAGACGGTGTTGCGCGCCCCGAGCAGCCACGCCCCGCCGACCGCAGCGAGCATCGAGCCGCCGCCAGCCACCACCCCGATCACGGCGAACTGCGACCCGCCGGTGAAGGCCAGCAGCGACATCAGCGCGGTCTGCGCGACAGTCAGCCCGGCGGCCACCGATGCAACTCCGAACGCCACGCCATAGGCGCCCACCGCGAGCCCGACGGACAGGCTGTCGCGCACAACGTGATCAAGGCGTCGCACGGGCGCCCATGCTAGCCCGATCGCGATCCTGGCCCAACGCCGTTGCGGCAAGGCGACCGCAGCCGGCTCGGTAGGATCTAGGCGTGTCCACCCCTGATGTCGCAACGATCACCGCTGCCCTGGCCAAGGTCAACGATCCCGAGATCCGCAAGCCGATCACTGAGCTCGGCATGCTGGAACGGGTGGAGGTCGCACCGGGTGGCCGCGTCAGCGTCCGCGTTCTGCTGACCGTCGCGACCTGCCCGATGCGCGACCAACTCGTGCGTGAGGTCACCGCGGCCGTGCGGTCGGTGGAGGGCGTCACCGACGTCGACCTGGTCCTCGGCGTCATGGACGACGCTCAGCGCGCGGCACTGCGCACGAATCTGCGCGGCGATGCCCCGGCGAACGAGATCCCCTTCGCCCAGCCCGGCTCGCGCACCCGCGTGTATGCAGTGGCCAGCGGCAAGGGCGGGGTCGGCAAGTCCTCGGTCACTGTGAACCTCGCGGTGGCCCTCGCCGAGCGCGGCCTCAACGTAGGCGTTCTCGACGCCGACATCTACGGCTTCTCGGTGCCCCGCATGCTGGGCTCGACCATCAAGCCGACTCAGGTCGACCAGATGATCATCCCGCCGGTCGCCCACGGGGTGAAGGTCATCTCGATGGGGATGTTCACCCCCGGCAACACCGCTGTGGTCTGGCGCGGGCCGATGCTCCACCGGGCCCTGCAGCAATTCCTGGCCGATGTGTTCTGGGGCGACCTCGATGTGCTGCTGCTCGACCTGCCGCCGGGCACGGGGGACATCGCTATCTCCGTCGCCCAGCTGCTCCCCTCGGCGGAGTTGCTCATCGTGACCACCCCGCAGCTGGCCGCTCGCGAGGTTGCCGAGCGGGCGGGCTCGATCGCACTGCAGACCCACCAGCAGATCGTGGGCGTCATCGAGAACATGAGCTGGCTCGAGCTGCCCGATGGCACTCGAATGGATCTGTTCGGCAGCGGCGGCGGACAGGCGGTGGCCGAATCGCTGGCTCGCCTCACCGGCACGCGCGTTCCGTTGCTGGGCCAGATCCCACTCGATCAGCAGGTCCGACAGGGCGGCGATGACGGCGATCCAGTCATCATCACTGCGCCGGACTCCCCGGCCGCGCTGGCAATCCGCGCGGTTGCGGCAACGCTGGCAGCGCGACAGCACAGCATCGTCGGCCGTTCGCTGGGGCTGGCCCCCGCACGCTAGGTGGGTGTGCCGCCCGGTGAGCTCGCCGGTCCGTTGAGCTCGCCCGTCCGGTCAGCTCGCCAGTCCGCTGAGCTCGGCGGTCGAGTCATTCCGTCAGTCAGGTGATGTCGTCGGTCGCACTGACCGCGGACGCCGGCTTCTCCATCGGCACCGTCGGGCCCGCACGCTCGGCCTTCTCCATAGTGACGGCCGGCTCCTGGGTCGATGGCAGGCTGTCCGTCGCTAGTGGCGCAGGCACCGGCTTCGAAGGAGTCGGTTCGTCGTCCTCGAAGATCATCTTCTGCAGAGCGGTCCGGGCGTTGAACTTCGCGCCCCCGCCGAGCTGGCCGAGATCCAGGTCCCGCAGCGACTCGTCCAGCCCGGGACTGAGCTCGCTCAGCTGCTTTCGGGCGTTGCTCGACATCTCGCGAACGGTGCGCAGCATCTGGGCGGCCTGCTTGGCCAAGCTCGGCAGCCGGTCGGGGCCGAACACAACGACGGCGATGATGGCCAGAACGGCCATCTCGGCGGGGCCGATGTTGAACATGCCCGCACTCTAACCCGCGCACATTGCCGGCGGCAGCGCGCGGCCTGTGGGCTCCGGCACCACCGGCTGTGGATCGCCGACAGCCACATCACGGTGGACCTCAGAACGAGACAGCGCCTCCGTCAATCACGGCGAAGGGATGAGCGGTCCTCAATTGCCATTAACTCTCGAATAGCCCCAGAAATGCCGAAGGCCGCCGGCGTATGCCGGCGGCCTTCGATCAAAGTGGGTCCGGCGACGTCCTACTCTCCCACGCAGTGGCCCGCGCAGTACCATCGGCGCTGAGAGGCTTAGCTTCCGGGTTCGGGATGGGACCGGGCGTTTCCCTCTCGCTATGGTCGCCGAAACGATATGGAGTTTGCGGTCGATCCCGGCCCCGTTGGGGGTGGTGGGGGGACCCGACCGTACCTCTAGAACTACACAGTGGACGCGTGTTTGTTTGTGAGCAAGTCCTCGGCCTATTAGTACCGGTCAGCTGCATGCGTTGCCGCACTTCCACTTCCGGCCTATCAACCCGGTGGTCTAGCCGGGGGCCTTACTCCATAAAGGATGGGAAACCTAATCTTGAAGCGAGCTTCCCGCTTAGATGCTTTCAGCGGTTATCCCTGCCGAACGTAGCCAACCAGCAGTGCTCCTGGTGGAACAACTGGCACACCAGAGGTTCGTCCGTCCCGGTCCTCTCGTACTAGGGACAGCCCTTCTCAAGTTTCCTGCGCGCGCGGCGGATAGGGACCGAACTGTCTCACGACGTTCTAAACCCAGCTCGCGTACCGCTTTAATGGGCGAACAGCCCAACCCTTGGGACCTACTCCAGCCCCAGGATG
>JAOPVO010000349.1 GCA_025966155.1 Pseudonocardiales bacterium | reverse complement strand
GTGGGCCGCGGCGCGGCCGTGCGGGGCGCGGACGTGCGGGGCGCGGACGTGCGGGCAGTAGCCGTGTGGGGGGTCGCCGTGCGGGGCGTCGCCGTGCGAGGGGTCGTGCGGGGTGCTGCGGTGGTGGCCCGGGACGCGCCTGAACGAGGCGCGCCCGAACGGGCACCTGCGGGGCGCGGGGCCGATCCGCGCGTCACGGGCGGGCGGGCGCGGGACGGGCGCTTGCGCACCACCGGCGGCTCGACGAACGCGCGCGGTACCGGCAGGCGCAGGAGCCGCTCGATCAGCGGGCGGCGCCCGGCGGCGAAGGCGGCCTGCGATGCGGCGACCGCGGCGGGCTCGTGACGCGCGAATGACAGCAGCATTCCCAGCACGCCGCAGGTGAGGATGAGCGAGGTCCCGCCGGCGGAGATGAACGGCAGCGGGATGCCCGTCACCGGCAGCATCGCGGTCACATAGCCGACATTGATCAGCGCCTGCCCGCAGATCCAGATGGCGCAGGTGGTCGTCACGAGGGTCACGAACTGGTCCGAGGAATTGCGCGCGACGCGGACGGCAGCGAACGCGAACACGCCGAACAGCCCGAGCACGGCGACGCAGCCGAGCAGGCCGAGCTCCTCGCCGATCACCGAGAACACATAGTCGGTGTTGGCGTTGGGCACCCAGCCGTACTTGGACGTGCCCCGGCCAAGCCCGACCCCGAAGATGCCGCCGGAGGCCAGCGCGTACAGGCCCTGGACGGCGTGGAAGCCGGTGCCCTCGGCGTCGGCGAACGGGTCGGCGAAGGTCGTCAGCCGTTCCATCCGGTACGGGGCGCTGACCGCCAGCAGGGTGACCGCCCCGCCGATCCCGGCGACCATGCCCACGAAATAGCGCAGCGGCAGGCCGACGGTCCACAGCAGCCCCAGCAGGATCAAGAGCATGCACAGGGTGGTGCCGAGGTCGGGCTCCAGCATGATCAGCGCGCACGCGAGGCCGAAGCCGGGCAGCAGCGGGATGAAGATGTGCCGCGCGCGGATCAGCGAGCCGAGCCGCTTCTTGCGGGCCAGCAGATCCGCCCCCCAGAGCAGCAGGGCGAGCTTGGCGAACTCGGAGGGCTGCACCTGGACCGGGCCCAGATCGATCCATCGACGGGCGACGTTGACCTTGACCCCGATGCCTGGCACGAGGACGGCGATCAGCAGCGCGAGGGCCACTGCGAGGGCCGGATAGGCCAGCTTGCGGTACGCCCGCGGCGGGAGGCGCAGACCGAACCACAGCACAACCAGGCCGACGACCAGATACTCGACGTGCCTGATCAGCTGCGTCCAGATCGCCTCGTTGGTGTTGTGCAGCGAGGCCGAGATTGTCGTCGATGCGGCCATCAACAGGCCGAAGGCGAGCAGCAGGCCGCCGGAGACGACCAGCAGCTGAAGCGAGGCGTAGGGCCGATCGAGGTATTGGCTGGTGGCCCGTCGCGCGCGACGAACGAGTGCCATACCGGCGCGGTCGGTGTCCCGGTCGGCGTCGCCACGGTCGGCGTGGGTGTCGGCGCGGTCGAGGAGCTGGCTCATGACGCGCCGGCCGCGGCCCGGATGGCGGCGACGAATGCCTCGCCCCGCGCTCCATAGCTGGCGAACATATCCAGCGAGGCGGCGGCGGGCGCCAGCAGCACGGTGTCCCCTGCGCCGGCCAGGCGCAGGGCTGCGCGCGCCACCTCGGTCATCACGCCATCGTCGCCGCCCGCAACGTCGATGACGGGGACCTGCGGCGCGTGTCGCGCCAAGGCGGCCGCGATCTGCGCCCGGTCGGCGCCGAGGAGCACAACCCCGACGAGGCGATCGGCCACCTGCGCCACCAGCTCGTCGATGGGCGCGCCCTTGAGCTGCCCGCCGGCCACCCACACGATCCGGTCGTACGCCATCAGCGACGCGATGGCCGCGTGCGGGTTGGTGGCCTTGCTGTCATCCACTACCGCCACGGCGCCGCCGGGCACCGCGACATCCAGCACGTGCTCATTGCGGTGATGGTCGGGCACGAAGCGCGCGAGGCCATCGGCGATAGCTGCGGGCGGCGATCCGGCGGAGCGGGCCAGCGCCGCCGCAACGAGGGCGTTCACGACGTTGTGCCTCCCCGCCGGGCGGACATCGGCCTGCGCAGCGAGCTCGATACCGGCGGCGTGCGCGCCGCTGGACCCGCCGCCGGAGGCGCCATCCAGCCCGCCGAAGGCGCGGTCGACCAACTGGCCGTCGGCGACGCCGAGTTGGCCGATGGCGGGCGCGTCGAGCGTGACGCCGATCTGGCGGCCGGGCGCGGCGGCCAGCAGGTCGGCCACCACGGAATCGCCGAGCCAGCCCACGGCCACGGGGCCGATCAGCGCCTTGGCCTTGGCTGCGCCGTACTCGGCCATGGTGCCGTGCCAATCGAGGTGATCCGGCGCCAGGTTCAGCAGGGCGCCGGCCGCGGGGACGATGGTCGTCGACCAGTGCAGCTGGAAACTCGACAGCTCGACGGCCAGCACGTCGTAGCCCGAGGGGCCGCTGCCGGCCATGACGGCCTCGATGAGCGAGACCCCGACGTTGCCGACGGCGATCGCGCGCCGGCCCGCGGCCAGCAGCATCGCCTCCAGCATGTGGACGGTCGTCGTCTTGCCGTTGGTGCCGGTGATGACCAGCCAAGGCGCGGGCGCGGACCCGTCCGCGCCGCGCAGCCGCCAGGCCAATTCGGCCTCGCCGTGCACCGGCAGCCCGGCCGCGAGCGCCTGGGCCAGCAGCGGATGGTCCGGGCGCCAACCCGGGGACGTGACAACAATGTCGGTGCCGACGG
>JAOPVO010000344.1 GCA_025966155.1 Pseudonocardiales bacterium | reverse complement strand
ACGGGGCCATCTTCTCGCCCTCGCTGCCGGGCAGGAATCCGAGCTCCTGGCCCCCGACGGCGTACAGCGGCCGGAACACCACGACCTTCTTGTGGGCCCGGCGCTCCATCACCGCCTCGAGGCCGGCGCAGAGTGCGAGCGCGGACTTCCCCGTCCCCGCTCGGCCCCCCAGCGACACGATCCCGATCGAAGGGTCCAGCAGCAGCTCCAGGGCGATGCGCTGCTCGGCCGACCGGCCGCGCAGCCCGAATGCCTCGCGGTCCCCGCGCACCAGCCTCAGCGATTTATCCGGGCTGACCCGGGCCAGCGCGGAGCCGCGGGACGAGTGCATGACCAGCCCGGTGTGGCAGGGCGAATCGAGCACATCGGCCAGCTCATCGCGATCGACGAGGGAGATCTGGTCGCCGTCGTAGAGGTCGTTGATGAGTTCCTCCGAGACGTCGACCTCGGTCATGCCGGTCCAGCCGGTGTCCTTGGCGCCCTCGAGGATGTACTCGTCGGCGGCCAGCCCAACCGAGCCCGCCTTGACCCGCAGGGGCATGTCCTTCGATACCAGCGTGACGTTGCGCCCCTCCGCGGCCAGGTTCAGCGCCACGGCCAGAATGCGCGAATCGTTGGCATCTATGCGGAATCCGGCCGGCAGGCACGACATATCGCTGTGGTTCAGCTCGACGTGAAGACTCCCGCCGGCATCGCCGATAGGCACCGGGCGATCGAGCCGGCCGTGCTTCACCCGCAGCTCGTCGAGGGCCCTGAGGGTTTGGCGGGCGAACCACCCGAGCTCCGGGTGATGGCGTTTCCCTTCCAGTTCGCTGATGACCACGAGTGGTACCACCACATCGTGGCTGCCGAAGCGCGCGAGTGCCCCGGGATCGGATAGCAGGACAGAGGTATCGAGCACGAAGGTCTTCACTCCAGCAGTCGCCTGCGAGGCGGAAAGCTCAGCGGACGGGGAGCCAACCTCTGCACCAGTCACAGCACACTCCGGGGACCGGCGCGGCACCGCACCGAAGGAGAAGGGCGGGCACTGCCCCACGGGGGACGGTGCCGGCCCCCGCTCTGGTGATTTCCACCATCAAGGGACCTCCCAGACGGCCCGCGATGGGCGAGCCGTCGAATCGGACGCTAGGCGCTGGATGTGTCACGCGGATGGCGACACGCGGTCATCGGCATTTCGGCAACATGTTGTTCACGTGCGCGCCGTTGATCAGCCGCCGAAGCGCCGCCGGCGGGCCGAGTAGTCCCGGAGGGCACGCAGGAAATCGACGCGGCGGAAGTCCGGCCAGAGCACGTCGCAGAAGTAGAACTCCGAGTGCGCCGACTGCCAGAGCAGGAACCCCGACAGCCGCTGCTCCCCCGATGTCCTGATGACGAGGTCCGGGTCGGGCTGGCCCTTGGAGTACAGATGCGAGGCGATGTGGTCGACATCGATGATCTCGGCGAGCTCCTCGATCGGCGTCCCGGCCGCGGCGTGCTCCAGCAGCAGGGAGCGCACGGCGTCGGCGATCTCCCGCCGCCCGCCGTAGCCGACGGCGACGTTGACCTGCAGGCCGTCGCGATCCGCGGTGCTCCCGGCCGCGGCGCGCAGCGCATCGCCGATGCCGGGGGGCAGCAGCTCCAGCGCCCCGAAGATCGAGACGCGCCAGGGCTTGCTGGGCAGCGCGAGGTCCTCGACCACCGCGACGATGATCTGGAACAGCTCACCGAGCTCGTCCTCGGAACGGCTGAGGTTGTCCGTCGAGAGCAGCCAGAGCGTCACGTGCTCGACGCCGACCTCGGAGCACCAGCGCAGCAGCTCCTCGACCTTGCGCCCGCCGGCCCGGTGGCCGTGCGCGGCATCGGCGCCGTCGAGTTTCGCCCAGCGTCGATTGCCGTCGAGGATGACGCCGACATGGCGCGGCAGCGGACGCCCGATCAGAGTCGTCCGAAGCCTGCGCTCATATACGGCGTACACACCTGCTCGCAGCCCCACGCGGGCAGCGTATCGCCGCTCACAGGTCAACTCGCTGCCGGTCTAACCTACGGTGCCGTAACCTCGCTGGGGATGACTACTCCTGCCGTGGCCGGAAGTGACCTGGCCGACCACCCGCTGCACTCCGCCGCCGCGCTGCTGAAGCCGCGGATGCGGGGTTGGCTGCATGCCTACGCCGCGGTCATCTCCCTGGCGACGGGGATCACGCTGGTCACCGTCGCCTCGATCGTCGGCGGCGCGTCGGTCGGCTGGGCCACCCTGCTGTACTCCGCGACCGTCACCGCGCTGTTCTCGGTATCGGCCAGCTACCACCGGATCGCGTGGCAGCCGCGCGGGCGGGCGATCATGAAGCGCCTGGATCATTCGATGATCTTCGTGTTCATCGCCGGCACGTACACGGCCCTCGCGGTGGTGGCGATGCCGCAGGACCAGGCCCGGCTCGTGCTGCTCATCGTGTGGGCCGGCGCGATCGGCGGCGTGGTGCTGAAGGTCGGCTGGCCGAACTCCCCGTCGTGGGTGGGCGTGCCCTGCTATATCGGCTTGGGCTGGGTCGCGGTGTTCGTGCTTCCCCAACTGCTCGAGCACGGCGGCGTCGCGGCGCTGGTGCTGCTGGTCGTGGGCGGTTTGCTCTACACCGTCGGCGGCGTCGTCTATGCGACGCATTGGCCGAACCCCTCGCCGCGGACATTCGGCTTCCACGAGGTCTTCCACCTCTGCACGATCCTGGCCGCGGCCTGCCACTACATGGCGATCTGGTTCGCCCTCTTCTAGCCGGTCGGGCATTTGTCGAGTCGATAGGTTGCCGTCATGGATACAAGCGAGAGCGGCGTGACGATGGGCCTCCCCGCCGCCGACATCGCGGCGCTGGTCCGCGCGGGCACGGTGTCGGCCGTGGAGATCGTCACCGAGCGGCGTGCCGCCGCAGCCGCGCTCCCCGACCTGAACGCCCTTGTCGACCCGCAATGGCCGGCCGCCCTGGCCGCCGCTGCGAGCATCGACGCCCGCCGCCGACGGGGCGATCCGCTCGGTGCGCTCGCCGGCGTCCCCATCACCGTCAAGGACGTCATCACGGTGGCCGGGCTCGGGATCACCGCCGGCAGCCGTGCCTTCGCCGGGACGATCGCCACGACCACCGCGCCGGCCGTCCAGCGGCTCATCGACCAGGACGCCATCGTGCTGGGCAAGACCAACTTGCCGGAGTTCGCGCTGGGGAGCACGTGCGGCAACGACCTGTTCGGCGCGACGGCCAACCCGAGGTACCCCAGCCGATCGCCCGGCGGGTCCAGCGGCGGCGAGGCGGCCGCCGTCGCCAGCGGCATCTCGACCATCGGCGTCGGCTCGGACTACGGCGGCTCCCTGCGTTGGCCGGCTCAGTGCACCGGCATCGTGTCGCTGCGCCCGACGCTCGGTCGGGTGGATCCGACCGGCCAGGTCCCGGGCCTGTGCGGCAGCATGGGCGCAGGCTCGATCGCCTGGCCCTCGCCCACCTCGCTGCAGGGCCAGACTCAGGTGATCGGCCCGCTTGCGACCACAGTCGCGGATCTCCGGCTCGCGCTGGGGATCATGCAGCGCCCGAGCCCCCTCCCGCCCGCGCCGCCGAACCGGGCGCTGCGGATCGCGTGGTCCGACGGCCACGGAATCGGCCCGACCCGCTCGGAGTTCGCGGCCGCGACCATGGCCGCGGCGGCGCAGCTGGCGTCGGCTGGCCACGACGTGTCCGCTCGGCCGGACGCCTTCGACCGATGCCTGATCCCGTTCAATCATTTGCGCGCTATCGACCCGATGCACGACCATCTGCAGGCGGTGCGCGGCCTCGAGAGCCTCGTCTCGGGCGCGTGCATGGAGACCTTCCACGCCTCGATGGGGGCGAGCCCGCACGACCTGGCGCAGGCGTGGCGGGCGGCTATCGAGGCCCGCGCCGCGGCACTGGCCATCTTCGACGACGTCGATGCGGTGCTGGTCCCGGTTGCCGGCGGCCCGGCGTGCCTCCCGGACTCGTCGGTCGACATCGACGGCCGGATAGTGCAGGGATGGGAGCTCATGGCGCACTGCCGGGCGGTCAGTCTGACCGGCGCGCCGGCGGTGTCGGTGCCTATCGGCAGGTCGGCCGAGGGCCTGCCAATCTCCGTGCAGGTCGTAGCGGCGCCGTGGAACGACGGGCTCGCGCTGGAGGTCGCGGCGCAGCTCGAGACGCTGTGCGCCTGAGCGGATGTCGCCGGAGCGCGGTTCCCGGGAGGGCTCGTCCCGGCTATCCGGCCGAACCCTCCCCGGACGCCTGCGTGAGCCGCGCCTAGAAGGTCAGATGCACCTTCGTCGCTAGGCGCTCGTCCATTGCGGTATAGCCGGCCACGATCTCCCCGAGCGGCAGCACCAAGTCGACCACCGCGGACGGGTTGAGCTCGCCGGCGGCGGCCGCGCGCAGCAGCTCCGGCAGGTAGGCCCGCGCCGGGGCCAGGCCGCCGGCCAGGGTGATGTTGCGCTCGAACAGCCGGGCCAGGTCCACGCGGTCGA
>JAOPVO010000302.1 GCA_025966155.1 Pseudonocardiales bacterium | reverse complement strand
CTGGGCGACCGGAACCGCAGGGCGGTGCTTGACATCCTGCGCACCGGGCCGAGGTCCGCCGGCGATCTGGTCGCGGCGCTGGGCATCTCCCAGCCATCGGCGTCGAAGCACCTGGGGGTGCTGCGCTCGTGCGGGCTGGTCACCGCCCGCGTCGACGCCCAGCGGCGGATCTATCGGATCAATCCGTCTGCACTGGCGGACCTCGACGCCTGGCTCGCGCCGTATAGAGCGCTATGGAACACACGGCTCGACGCCCTGGGCCGCCACCTCGACCAGCAGGAGGAATCGTGAATGACCCCGGCACGTACATCGAGCTCGACGGCCGCCCCGCGGTGCGATTCGTGCGCACCTACCGGCAGTCCATCGGGCAGGTCTGGGCCGCCATCGCGGAGCCGGATCAATCTGCCCGGTGGTTCCCCTCGACGCTGACCATCGAGCCCCGCGTGGGCGGCGTCGTTACTTTCACCGGCGACCCGCACATGCCCGACTCCAGCGGCGCCGTGCTGGCCTACGACCCGCCGAGCGCCGTCTCGTTCACGTGGGGCGCTGACGAGGTGCACCTGCTGCTCGCCGAAGCTGAGGGCGGATGCGAGCTCACGCTGATCAACGTGCTCGAGGAGGCTCCGGCGGCGGCCCGCAATGCTGCCGGCTGGGCGGTGTGCCTATCCCAGCTGCGCCTCCTGCTGAGCGGAGAGCCGGCGAGTGGACCGCATTCGCCGGACGCCCAGCCCTGGCGGCCGCTCTACGAGTCGTACGTCGCGGGCGGAATGCCGTCGGGCGCCGAGATCCCGGCCTGAGCGCACGCAGCTAGGCCGGGAGGGCGTCGCCGGGGAAACTGCGCGCGCTATGCATCTCGTAGGTGAAGATGCCGGCGGCCACCCCCGGGTCGCCGTCCATGATCGCGCGCACCCGCTCGGGCGAGGCGTTGAAGATCGAGATGCCGCTCAGCTCCTGTCCGCCGGGCACGAGGCAGACGATCGACAGCACGCCGTCCTCGCGCAGCTCCATGTTTCGGCGGCCATGCTCGCGCACGATGGCGTCGGCGCCGGGTTCCTGGCGCGCCGGGGTCGGCTTCAGCACCACGATCGTGTAGTCACGCAGTTGCGCCAGCGTCGCGAGCATCTGGTCATCGGAGACTGCCATCGGACGGATCCTCTCAAAGGGCGGCGGCCGGCACGGGGAGCTGGGACGACCCCGCCGATGCCGCTTCGGGCGATGCCGATCCGGATCTGGCCATCGCGCTCACGATCTCGCCGCCGGAACGCCAGATCGCGGCGTCCACCAGGTAGTGATGGATGTTCAGGAACACGAAGAACGCCGCGGTGAACAGCATCGGCCCACCGGCGGCAATGCGGGTGTCGAGCAGATCGGGCAGCCAGCGGCTGATGAGGAACCCTCCGCAGGTGGCGCCGGCGAAGATATTGAGCCACCAGATCGGGCCGTGGCCCTCGCCGCGCGAGCCGGCCATGGCGATCTCGGCCCGATGCCCGATGGCCAGGTACTGCAGCGCGTGGAACGGGGCGAGGAATAGGACGGTCAGCACCGGATTCGGCGCCGCGCCCAGCCAGAGGAACGCCGCGACATAGGGGGCGATGACCACGCCGGGCGGAATCGCATCGGTCCGCCGGGTCACCCGCACGAAGACGGCGGCAACCGGTATCGCGCCGATGAACGCCGACGCCTGGAGCGCGGAGAACACACCCTGGGGCACGAGCCCGTATCCGACCACGTAGCCGCCGAAGTTGTAATTCGCGCCGGACACGAGGACCTGGCACGCCCCGACAGCCCACAGCGGGTAGAGCGCGTAGCGCAGGACCCGGGCCTCGCCCAAGGACAGCTTGATGCCGGTGTAGGAGGCCGCGATCCGCGTCACGCCGTAGGCCTGCTTGATGTAATGCCAGGTCGTCAGCAGGTAGACGGTGGTGATCGACGCGGTGATCGCCTGCCCGACCGATCGCTCACCGCCGGCCAGCGATAGCCCGACGAGCACAGTGAGCGCCGCCAGCAGCAGCGCCGGCGCCAGGCCCAGCAGAAACGGCCGCTCGCGGATGCCGGCGTCCCCACGGCCGTAGGCCAAGTGATACGAGAGCCCGAAGTGCGCCGCGCTGATCGCCGCGCCGACCCAGTAGACCGGCCCGAACAGCGATCCCGAGACGTGGAGCCCAAGCGCAGGCAAGGCGAGGGCACCCAGCCACACCGCAACGGCGAGCCAGCCCACGAGCCAGCTATCGACCTGGCTGTGGACAAACGCACGGGCCTTTGCACGCTGCACGGCAACACTGTATAGCGAGCGTGTGGTTATGCCATACTGCGCGCTACTCCGGGGCGATCCCCATGCACACAACTGCCAACAGAAACGGCTGCCGATGCTTGCGGTCTCTCGAATCCTGCGCCCCACCGCGATCGGCGGGCTCCTCAGCCTGCTATTCGGCATCACGCTAATAGTCAGTGGGGTCGCGGCTCGCGACGCAGGAGGTCTGGTTCCCATCCCGGAGCCGGGCTGCGGGACGATCATCACAGTGGGCCTCAATCCCGTATGCCTGACCGGCACGATCACAGTCACCAAGGTCGTGACCGGCGATGCAACGGTGCCGCCGGAGGGTTTCGCGGTGACGCTCACATCGGCGAATTGCAGGCTGCCAGATGCAGAATCGGCTAACCCGAGAAGCGTGCACCCTGGGCAGGCAGTGTCCTGGACTGGGTTGTTCCAATTCGCTGGGCCGCCGGACAGCAACGTGAAGTTGATCTGCGCGTACCAGCTGAGCGAGGCCGCCGTGCCCGGCTTCACGGCCACTTTCGCCCCGAGCGGCGACCTCCAGTTCCCCCTGGACGGTGATCGCTCTGTAATGGTCACCCTCACCAACGCGTCAGCGACGAGCTCTGCCCCGAGTCCGACAACGTCCGAGCCCGCAGCGACTGTCACGGTCGAGAGCAGCGTTGCCGCCGCGGCACCCACCGCAACGGCGCCTGCGCTCGCGGCGACCGGGCGCAGCAGCACCGTCCCGCAGGTGGCCCTAGGCGCGGGGCTCAGCCTGCTCGGCCTGGTGCTGATCACCGGCACCCGCAAGCGCACCAGACACGCCTGACGTGCCTTAGAGCTCTAAATACTCGAATCTAACCCGCCCGAAGCCCAGCCCATTCACCTGAATCTCCAGCGCGTGCCCGCCGGGGTGGTACGTGCGGGTCGTGATCGGCACGAAGGGCCGGCGGGCGGCGATGGTGATCTCCTCGCCCGGCCGCACAACCCGCGTCGTCAACTTGAACACCTTCGGCGCCAGTGTGCCGTTGGCCTTGCGGTAGTGCACTATGTAGTCGATAGTCAGTCTGGCGTCGGCTCCCCCGTCAGCCGCGAGGTCAGCTCAGCGATCAGGCGCAGCCCGGAATCCAAAGCCTCATCGGTGCCGTCGGCGACCGAGCGAAGCGCTAGCGCATCGGCGATCGGCATGATCATCCAGCCGGCGAAGCCCGGGTCGAGCAGCGCCCGCTCGACGATGGCCCGGAATGCCGCCGCGTCGTCGGGCAGGTCGAACAGGACCGCATCGCGCACCACCCGGCCGCGCTCGCCGAACCCGACGCCGTCGACCTCATCGGCGCAGCGGGCGATGGTTGTAGTCGTCCCGGACGGCCAGGCCACCGCCAGGTGGCGCGCGAGGTCCCGGATGACCCCCGGCAACCAGAAGCTCGTCAGCGGTGGGCACGGACGCTCAGGCGGTCTTGCGGCGCTCGGTCCGCAGCGTCTCGAGCAGCCGCAGCCAGATCTCGCTCGCCGTCGGATAGCTCGGCACGACGTGCCACAGCGTCGCCATCGAAGTCTTGGCCACGACCGCCACCGTGGCGGAATGCACGAGCTCGGCGATCCCCAGCCCGACGAACGTGGCGCCCACCAGCGTGTCGGTCGCGCGGTCGACGACGAGCTTGGCCCGCCCGACGTACCCGTCGCGCAGCACGTAGGTCCCGGCCAGCGACGCCATGTCGTACTCGACGGTCTCCACGTCAATGCCGTCGTCCCGGGCCTGGGCCTCGGTGCGCCCGGCCGATCCGACCTCGGGGTTGGTGAACGTCACCTGGGGCACGGCGCCGTGGCCGGCCGCCACGCTTAGCTCACTCACGCCGTCGGCATCGCGGGCGTCGAACCCGCCGGCCGCGCGGGCCGCGATGACCTCGCCGACGATACGGGCCTGGTACTTGCCCATATGCGTGAGCAGCGCCCGCCCGGTCACGTCGCCGATGGCGTAGAGCCACTCGCCCTCGACACCGCGCACGGTCATCTGGTCGTCGACCTCGATGTAGCCCCCGGCCTCGAGTCCCACTGCGCCCACGCCTATGTCATCGCTGTTGGGCGTCCGCCCGGCGGCGACGATGATCTCGTCGACGACCAGCGTCGAACCGTCATCCAGCGTGAGGACGGCCTCGGCCCGCCGCGAGAAACCCGGGCCGGAGTCGACGGCGCCGGTGCGCTCGACCGAGGCGATAGTGCGCCCCAGCCGGACGTCGACCCCGGAGTCGCGCAGGCTCTGGGCCACCAGCTCGCCGGCGAACGGCTCGGTCGAGGGCAGCAGTCGGTCGCCGCGGTTCAGGATCGTCAGCTCCTCGACGCCCAGCCCGCGCAGCCACGTCGCGGCCTCGCACGCGACCACGCCGCCGCCCAGGATCGCCGCCCGCCGCGGGATGTCGTGCACATTCGTCACGTCGC